>CAZFIJ010000025.1:0-18649 GCA_964519515.1 uncultured Nitrososphaerota archaeon | reverse complement strand
GCCTCCTCGATTTAGTTAGGATAGAGAGGGAGCTGAGGAGGATATTTAAAAGGAAAGTCGACCTCGTGATTTTCAGCAGTCTAGATCCTCGCATATTAGAGGGCGTAAAAAGGGAGATGCGAGTCATCTATGAGAAGAGATAAGGTATACTTAAGGCACATTGTAGAGGCGATCTCCAACATAGAGAAATTCGTGGAGGGATTGACTAAAGAGGAATTTTTTGAGAATGTAGAGAAGCAATACGCTGTCTTGAGAGGGCTCGAGATAATCGGTGAGGCGACGAAGAACTTGAGCAAGGAGTTGAGAGCGAAGTACCGAGATGTCCCATGGAGAGATATCGCTGGTATGAGGGATAAGTTAATTCATGTATACTTCAGCGTAGATTTAGAACTAGTTTGGACGACAATTAGAGTGGAAATCCCTAAATTTAAAGAACGAGTGGTAGAAATATTAAAAGAAATGAATGAAACTGAAAATTAATTCAATCCTCAAACGGGATCCCTTCGACTATCCTATCTGATATCACGCTCTCTATCATCACCTTGACGATCCTCCCAGCTCTCAAGCCCTCACTACACCTCAACCTCACTACCGGACCGCCATTTATCGGATACGCGTAAAAGTGCCTCCCAGTCTTAGGCGCTACTATAACCTCTATTATCTTCCCCAGGAGCTCCTCCTTCCTCTTCCTATTGAGATAGATCGCAAGCTCGCTTATCATCCTTGAGTTACGATCTACCTTGACCTCAAAGTCCTGGAAAGCTGTCCCTGGAAGTGGCTTAAACCTATAAATTGTTATCTTCTCAGCTCCAGCATCATAAACAGCTCTCATCATCTCGATCGTCTTCTTAGCTATGCGTTCACTCTGTCCGGGGAGGCTATGTATGAAGTAAGCGTAAGGCCTCAAACCATATCTCTTGAGGATCTTAATAGCTCTCAATGAATCCTCTGGACTGCAAGGTCTCCCTATCAATCTGGCGTGCTCGGGATCCCCTGTCTCCACTCCTATATGGACGGGAGTACCCTTAAGATATTTGCTGAGTGTTGAGGCGACTTCCTCGTTCACGAGGCAGGGCTTCACGTTCTCTATCTCGAAGAAGAAATCGTACTTCTCCGATAAGTCCTTGACTTTAGATAACAAGGAATCAATAGCGTCCAAGTTTGGTCCCGGATCTCTAGGATTCATCAATGGAGTTGAGATGAGGTCTCTCCCGTATTCGAGGAAATCAGCACCACTTAAAACGAACCTCCTGACCCCGATGATCGCTAATTCTTCTATCTCTCTCAAGATGCTCTCCTCACTCCTCGACTTCGGCGGTCCGTAGAGGAGGGGTATCGAGCAGTAACCACATCCCGGAGGTATGCCCTGCGGACACGTAGCAGAGCATGAAGATGGGCAGCTCCTACATATATCTGGGGATGCGATTAACTTCGGCCTACGGAAATTCGAGCAACCCCTCTGGACTTCAACGTAAACTCTAGAGCTTTTATAGTGCGGGATGGTCCTGTACTCTTTTATCGCTCTAGTTGAAGGTTCGAACCTCATGAACTCCTCTCTAGATAGATATCTGAGCTCAGTCTTACCATTAGGCAATATGATGTTGGGGATTCCTCTGACATCGGGGATGATGCCATCTGAGAGCCCTCTACTCAATAGAGATTCGAGAGAGATCTCACCTTCACCCCAAACTCCTAAATCGAATCCGAGCCTCTTAACGGAATTCAGGTCAGATGTGATCGGTCCGCCCAGTATCTTGACGCCCTCAATTAACTTCGAAGCCCTCGAGACAGCCGGTTCATCCATAGTCATAGCGCTGACTAGAGCGACCCCTCTGAACTTCCTCCCAATCCTTATGAAATCCTCAACCCTTAGGATCCTGTATTCTAAGTTAAATCTCTCCAGGATACCTGCTAAAAGCCTAGGTCCTGCCCCTATAACGTCTAGAGATGATAGCCTCTTCCCCTCACCAGCCGCTAGCGCATCCAATATTAGGAACATCGTCCACTAACCTTATGCCGGATAGCTTTTTATCTGAGGACGGGAGAGACATACTATTCGACTTAAAATTATTAGAGGATAAGAGGAGGAAAGTCTCTGAAATTAAGGGAAACATAATTGAAAATTTAGAGATTTTAAAGAATAGGAGGATAATTTCAGTAGGGGATAGGGTCACTAGGGAACTGCTAGCCTCTGGGAAGAGGCCCGAAGTCGCTATAATAGACTTAAAGGAGAGGAGGGAAGTGAACTGCTCCACTATCTTCTACTTAGATGGTTACCTCATGTTGATCGCTAGGAACCCGGCCGGTACCCTCGTGAGGGAGGCTTGGTTCAAAGTAAGAAAAGCAATAGAGATCTCATCATTAGGTAAAAATGTTGTAGTAATTGTCGATGGAGAAGAAGATCTATTAGGATTCCCAGCGATAATATTGCCTCCTGAGGGATGGGTCATGGTCTACGGCCAGCCTGGGATAGGGATGATCTCAGTCAATGTAGATAGGAAAACGAGAGAAGAAGCTATTAATCTACTTCAGGAGGCTTTTCTTCCGATCTAGGTTTCACATGCCTCCTTATTATGATGAAGGGATGATCTGGATGGTATTGAGGATATTCAACTCCTGATAGTACTGATCTCCCAGTCGCGAGTAACTCGTCCCTCTCATTAACCACTATCACCTCGCTCTTCGGCCTTATGGATGGATCGGCTTCCTTCACGAACTTAACGAAGACAGTAGTCCCCCTAGCTACTGTCTCAGAGAAACGCTCCTTAACTACGACCCTCCCCCTCGGGGAGGGGAGGTAGCTCAGTATGAGGGAGGCGCCGTCTAGCGTGGGTATGAAAGCCCCATCGCTCGGCCTGAAGTGACCTATCACTTTACCCCCTAGAGAGACTTCCCTGAGCGTTCCAGTGCTCTTAGATCTCTTCATATTGACTCCAGTGAACTTAGGGAAGGGGAATTCGTATTGATATGAGAGGACGCATGAGAGTATCTCATCATCGCTCGGCTCATCTGAGACTTCATCATCGTAGGGGCAGATAGTCTGCCCGAATGGATATAAATACTTTAATCCCAATGGGATATTTCCATACAAAACTCTCCTAAATTTATTATCATAGCAGATATTTTTTAACCTATTCCTCGCTCTCACTACCTCGGGCCTGAGGAAGCTCTCGGGCCCCGAGTACTGCAGCCCGGATGACTTGAATAAAGGCTCTCTCACCTCTAGGAGAGATGAATACCTCCTCAATAAATGCATTAAGGCGAAATATAGGTTGGGGTGAAATCTAGACCTCTCTTGGACGAGTTCCCATAACCACTCTCCTCTTATAGCTTCTCTAACTTTCTTGATCTCACTGATCGAAGTGTAAAGGTTATGTTTAGCTAAAATCTTGGTCCTCTCCTCTCTCCCCAAGGCTTTGACCTCTTTAGGATCGTAATTTGAACAGATAGGGCATGAACAAGGGAATTCCTCTATCTCATCGAGCGATAGAGTTCCATGCGGTGTCATGTACCTCCCCTGCTCAGCGTAAAGAGAGTAAGATGCGGAATCGAAGGAATCAGCTCCTATGGCTGCGAAGAAGGCGAACGTCGAAGGATGGCCTATCCCCCAGAAGTGGAAGGGCTTACCCGCTCTGAGGATGGATCTCACCAACATGAAATGATCGACTTGAGTCACGAAATCGTACTTCTCGAGCGCTACTTTGATAGAACCTACACCATTATAATCGAAATCTAGCTCTCTTATCCTCTCGGAGCACTTAATCACTAGATCCCTATAGATAGATCCCTGCGGCGTCCCGACCCATAGCGTGTCGGAGAGCTCTTCTCTCATTGAAGCCCACTCCTCAGCATTCCTCACAGTTCGTTCAACACCGGACTCAGCTTCCCCTCTCTCTATCTCTGATGACATAGGGACATCGAGGATGCTCCCTATATCAGAGCCTATGGAGTGTTGGAAAAGCAGTATCTCGCTATTAGTGACATCGACCTTCCCGTACCTGTATATCTGGTAAGCTCCTGAATCCGTCATCACTATACCATCGAAGCCCAAGAGGGAGTGAATTCCCATCTCAAGAGCAGCTTCCCTCAACTCAGGAGACCTGTATATCAAATACGAGTTAGTTATGATCGCTTTAATGCCCATCTCCTTCATCTCCCTCGGAGAGATCACTGGTTTGTTCGGATTATAGACTGGGAAGAACTCGGGGAGTATCAGAGTCCCCGATTTAGTCTTAAGTTCGGAGAGCCTCGCTGAAGCATCGCTCTTCCTGACCCTGAAGTAGAGACTCATTAGGACTCCTCAATAAAAAATTTTGATTTTAAGTCGCACCATCACCATAGTCACGGAGGAGCACTAAGCCCTTAGTCGTTATGAAGACCCTCTCCCCCCTGAACTTCCTCCTCCTGACTATCAGACCCTTGCTCGCGAGATACTTCAGGACGAATTCCCTAGCCACTCTATCTGGAATGAGCTCTGAAGCGACAACTCCCTCGGAACCAGCCCTTTCAAGCCTCCTAAGGATCCTCAAGTGCGCATCCATTAGGACGCTCAATTATCTTCACCTTTCACATTCATCGGCCCAGGGCGGAGGGTGGGCCCCATCCTAACTATTATTAACATTCATCACTATAAAACTTTTATCATCTGTCGTGCCCCTCCGCATTTTTTTCGTCGATTAACGAATCTAGATGGCGGGGCGAAAATGCTGAAATATAGTACCTGCGAAATCACTGGGTGTCGTCATGGAGGAATGGGACGTCATAGTAGTAGGAGGAGGACCCGCTGGACTCTCAGCAGCGAAGTTTTCAGCGGAGTTAGGGCTTAAAGTGATCTTGCTTGAGGCTTATTCAGATATAAGGGCTTGGAAACCTTGCGGTGAGGGGACCAGTAAGACGACATTCGAGACAGCCGGCATAGAGCCCAAACCCGGTGTGGTCTCGAATGAGTTGAACATGAAGGTCTACGCTCCATCCGGGAAATACGTGGAGATACCCCTCCACGGTTACGCTATAAATAAGGACTTATTCCTCTTGGAGCTCGCGAAGAGAGCTTACCTAGCTGGTGCTGAGATAAGAGTTGGGGAGAGAGTTGAGAGCGTCTTAAAGGAAAATGGTAGAGTTTGTGGCGTCAAAACAGTTAAGGGAGAGACTTTAAGGGGGAAAGTCGTTGTCGGGGCTGACGGATATAACTCAGTGGTCGCGAAGTCCTCGGGCCTAGATAACAGCACTGAGCTAATCCCCACTTATCAATACAAGATGGTAGGATTGGAGTTAGACTCCCATAACTCCGGGAGGATATACGTAGGCTCTATGGCACCTGGTGGTTATGCGTGGATCTTCCCCAAGGATGAGTATGTAGCTAATGTGGGCATAGGCGTTAGACCGGGTTCCCCCAAGCTCTACTTAGATAAGTTCATAAAGGAGAGGCCTGAGATATTCAGGAGAGCTAAGATAATTGGAGCGGGCGGTTACGTCGTCCCCATAGGGGGGTTGGCTAAGGAGTACATAGGGGATGGCGTCATCCTGATAGGAGATGCTGCTGGTATGGTGATCCCCTTCACGGGCGCTGGGATACATTCCTCTATAGCTGCCGGCAAGGCAGTGAGCAAGGCTATAGCTGAGGCCTTGGAGAGGGGAGATACCTCGAGGAAGGCGTTGAGCTCCTTCGAGAGGGAGTACGAGGGGTGGATCAAGAGGATAAAGGATAGCTTGAGGGCGATGAGAGTCTTTGAAAGATTGAGTGATAATGACCTCAATGAGTTAGCAAATGTACTGGATTATGAAGATGTGATAAATCTCGCGAACGGTATAGAGATAGGTAAGGTCGCGATGAAGTTGATGAAGCATCCCGTACTAGCTACTAAAGTAGCTAGGGCCCTCCTATAGGGGGGTGCTCAGATCTGATATCTGAGGATGAAGCAGCGCTCTTAGTTATCTATGGGAAGAAAGGGAAACCTAAGAAGTTCTTGGTCAAAGTGAAGAGGGGTAAAGTCTTACACACGCATAAAGGGTCGGTAGACCTCTCGGAGATAATAGGGAAGGAGTGGGGCTGCATAATTGAGACTAGCAAAGGGGAGAGAGTCGAAGTACATAAGCCGATATTGACGGATTACATTGAGAAGATAGGGAGAGCCACGCAAATAATCTATCCTAAGGACGCTGGTTTCATGATACTGAAATCGGGTATAAGGCCGGGGGATACTGTAGTCGAGATAGGCACGGGATCTGGGGCTCTCACGATGGTGCTAGCGAACTTCTTAGGCCGGAACGGGAGGCTATACAGTTACGATATCAGGAGGGAATCTTTAGAGACAGCTGAGAGGAACTTGAGGCTATTAGGGATCGATAATGTAGTATTAAAGCATAAGGATGCGAAAGAGGGGATAGATGAGTCAAACGTCGATGCTATATTCTTAGATATCCCCGATCCATGGGAGGTCTTGCCTCAAGTGCATGATAGACTGAAGCCAAACGGCACTTTCTTAGCTTTCCTCCCTTCATGCGAACAAGTCAATAAGACCGTCTTGAAAGCTAGGGAAGTCGGATTTGGGCTCATTGAGATTCATGAGATTCTGGATAGGGAATATGAGAGTGATGAGAGGAGGACCAGGCCGGCTCCATGGATGATAGGGCACACTGGCTTCATCGTGATCGGGAGGAAGATCTCGAGGTCTTAATTATGATCTCATAGACCCCGGGCTCGAGTTCAGCTATAGCTACGTCATCAGTAGCTGATATATCTATCAGGTATTCACCCTGAGCTACTTGCTTTATGAAAGCTTCACTCAAGATGGGCTCAACCCCGACTTCATCTCCTCGAGTGACTCTCTCAAAGCTCACTTGGAACTCTAACTCCCTCCTCCCGCAGGATGGACAAGCCTCAGGGATAGAGCGATCCGATCTCCCAGCATCTATCTCGAAGCCACAGGATCTACACTTGAGGATCGTCCTTATCGACATCTTTTCACACTATCTAGCTAAATTGACTATGGCTTCGTAGAGGGAGCTGATATTATCTCCCCTCAGGGCCGATATGGGGATGACTATATCATCTGGAAATACTCTCTTGACGCTCTTAGGCTTAGCGTAGGGCAGATCTATCTTATTAGCTGCTACTATGTAGGGGATGAGCCTAGCCTTCAGGTTACCCGCTATGACCCAATTGACTTGCGAGGTCGCATCCTTACTCGAATCGATGACTAATAAAGCTAAATCAACCCTCTCCATACTTCTTATAGCTTCAACTACGCCTCTAGCTGCTTCAGCAGCCCTCTCTATCGCTTCATCCTTCTTGAAGCCGTATCTCATGAAGCTCCTGTAAGTTATCCTAGTGGCTATCCCCGGAGTATCTATCACATCCATTATTATAGAGGATCCGTTCTTGAGCTTCAAGACGACGTTCTCCATGACGTTGACAGATCTAGTCTCATGGGGGACTCTGCTCACTGAACCCATCTTCCTACCGGCGAAGTCCATGCATATCCTATTCGCTAGTGTAGTCTTCCCAGAGTTGACTGGACCGTATATGCCCAGAGAGATCCTCTTCCTCTTATGTATAGCGGAGAACAACTTGGATAAGAACCCATCCTGGTGGAGCTCCTCTACGCTCTGCATCCCTTATCGCGTCATCCCGAGGGGAGGTGTTAAAAAGGAGCTGAAGCGGATGTAATATCTGAGTAATATCACTTTATCCTCACTATCTCACCTTCATAAGGTATATAAGCCCTTATCCCTCTCGCTTCTAACTTCCTCCTCAATTGGATCAATTTATCAGGTTCACCGTGAACTAGTATCACTTCCTTGAGCCCCTTACTGGCTATCCTCGTTATGAAGTTTATCAAATTGGGTTGATCGGCGTGAGCTGAGAAATCAGCGAATTTGACATCGCACTTAACCTCTATTATGCTATCTTGCATAGGGATCTGCCTGATACCATCTAAGAGCATCCTCCCCCTGGTCCCCCTCACTTGATAGCCCGTCAAGTATATCAGATTCCCCCTCTTAGTCCCGAAGTGCTTCAGATACGTGAGTACAGGACCTCCCTGAAGCATACCGGACGTCGTGACGATTATGAAGGGCTCGCTTATCTCCAGGAGTTCCTCCCTATTCCTCACTTCCTCTATAGCTCTGTGATCGAATAGCCCCCTCTTGCTCTCCCTTATCATCCTCTGGAGCTCCGGCCTCAACCAAGACCAATACGCATTGTAGTATTTCGATATCTCCCTTATCATCCCATCGACGAATATAGGGACTTCCTGAAGGACACCAGATTCCATATGACTTATCAAAGTTAATAGGACTTCTTGAGCCCTACCTAGGGCGAAAGTAGGTATTATAGTGACGCCTCCACTCGCTATAACGTTCCTTATATCCTCTATGAACTGCCTCTCCACTTTCTTCCTAGAGGGATGTATATCGTCATCCCCACCATAAGTCCCCTCTATTATCAAATAATCGACCTTAGGGAGCTCGGTCTCAGCCCCTCTGAGGGTTCTAGTTCCTGCTGTGTTTATATCTCCGGTGTAAAGGATGCTAGGTCCATCGATCGCTGTGAGGTGTATCATCACCGATCCGAGGACGTGACCCGCATTGAAAGTCCTGAGCTCCCATCCATCTAGAGTTACGTAATCATTGAGCCTGATCGATCTCTCCCTCCTCCTAATGAGCTGGATGTCTTGAATAGAGTAAGGCCTCTCACCGTACTCTGGGGAGAGGCTGATGAAGTCCTTCAGTAAGATCTCCCCCACGTCTACTGTGGGAGGGGTTACGTAAGTATCGCAATCCCATCTCCTCAGTATCGATGGACTAGCTCCGTAGTGATCTAAGTGAGCGTGCGTGAGGATCAGAGCTTCAGGATCCGACTTAGGGTCCGATGGGAGGAGCTTTGAACTAGCTCCCACATCCACACCAGAGTCCAGTATGATGGGATTCTTACAAATGATCTCTATGCTGGATCTACCGATGGATCTAGCTCCTCCCAAGAACCTAAGCCCTATCTCACCCGTTTAGAAGCACCTCCTTCAGGAACTCCCTCGCTTCCCTGAACTCCTTGATAGAGAGCTCCCTCCCCAATCCGATGTAACTCTGGGGTCGGAATATGGCCTCGATCTCCTCACGCTTCAATAACTTAGATAGGGTCTCATCATTCAGTACCTCATCTATGAACCTCCTACCGCTCCTACTGGATCTCAAGGATATCCTCCTCACGATCTCATGAGCTTCCTGCCTTCCCAACCCCTTCTTGACTAACCATATCATGAGCCTCTCGCTCAGAGCTATATCACCGTACTTCTCTAGGTTCTCCTCTATCCTCGCCCTATCTATCTCGAGGTTCTCCATGACAGCGGAAAGAGTATTTATCTGCTCCTCTAGGATCAGGAAGGCCTCGGGTAAAATAACTCTCTCCACAGAACTATTCGTCAGATCTCTCTCATGCTCCAGCACTACGTTCTCTAGAGCAGCTATAGCCAAGGACCTCATCAACCTAGCCAATCCGCAGACTTTCTCGCTGTTAATAGGGTTCATCTTATGGGGCATAGTGCTCGAGCCCACTTGCCTCTCCTCGAAGTGCTCCTTGATCTCACTTATCTCAGTCCTGTGCAAGTTCCTTATCTCATTAGCTATCGTGTCCAATACGGATGAGAAGAGGGACATAGAGAGGATCAGATTAGCTAACCTATCCCTAGGGACTACTTGCGTAGTTATCTCAGGGGAGCTCAATCCTAAAGCCCTCAGGACCTCGCTCTCCACTTCGAGAGGGTCATCGATCCCCAATTCTATTGAAGCCGCAGCAGTGCCGACGGCTCCCCTGAGTTTGCCGACTGATGCTTCATTCAGGGAGCTCATGAACCTAGCGATGGATCTCCTGATATAGTAAGACCATAGAGCGAACTTCATTGAGAGGGGAATTGGGTCAGCTACTACTCCGTGAGTCCTACCTAAGCAGACGATATCTAATGACTCCTCCCCCCTCTCAATTATCTTCTCTAAGAGAGAGGCAGCGCTCCTCAATATTATGTACCCAGCTTGCTTTATCTGTATCCCCATGACTGTATCCAATATATCGTTCGACGTCAATCCCAAATGCAAGTATTCACCGTACTTCCCAGCTCTCTTAGAGATAGCCCTGACGAGAGCCATGGTCTCATGCTTCACTAATGATTCCTCTACTCTCACGTCCTCAGGTGTGACTTCCTCAGCCGCTCTCTCAATAGCCTCAGCTGCTCCCTCAGGGATCAATCCCCTCTCAGCTAAAGCCCTAGTGTAGAGGGCTTCGACAGATGCCATGAGCTTTATCCTATTCTCCTGCCTGAATATAGCTCGCATACGCTCGGATCCATACCTACTATCTATCGGATGAACCCACATAAACCAACGACCTCGCCTGATCCACTAACTCCTTAGAGAGTTGCTTCCCTATACCCACTACCCTCTCCAATTGCTCTGGCTCAGTTTCAGCTATATCCCTAACGGTCCTGTAGCCGGCTTCGTAGAGGAGCTTAGCTCTCACCCTGCCCACTCCCTTGAGGATCACTAAGGATAGGAGTTCCTCAGGTACCCCATATCTTATCCTCATTGAGAGTATTCTGAGCCATTCTGATATCTCTTTCTCACCAAAAAGCTTCGATATTTCTGAGAAAGAGTAACAGAGCCACTCCCCACTCTCAGCTAAGTTCCTCAGATCGCCGGGCTCGACCCCTAGCTTCTCCTCTATCTCACCATCGCTCTGACCTGAGATCCACATCTTTAGGGATATAGCGCCCCTAATCACTTGCATGAGCTCGCTATAGGATGAGATAGGGGATTCCTCTATGGGGATCAGTGGATCTAACTCCTCTAGAGCTTCCTTGAGTACCTCAGTCCTCCCCCTGCCGTAGACCTTCGGCATGTCCGGGAGCATGCAGAGGAGATGGAGGACCGGAAGCTCGACGTCCTCCACTTTATACCTCTTACTTAACTCATCTAAAGCTTCTATCATCATCTGAGCTGATGATGTATCTATGTAAAGCTCCGAGACCCTCCTCCCCAAGGAAGTCGCTCTATATGAATTTCTAACCTCCTGGATGAACCCTGCTTCCTTAAGAGACTCTAGGAGGAATGGTATAGTCCTACTCAGGAACTTATCCCCTCCCTGAATGTACAATAGGGTCCTCTCGAATATCTCTAGGATCTCACCTGAGGATATAGGCTCAGCGCTAGCTATCAGAGCCAACAGGTGGTTCTTGAGTGAGGATGTATCGTGTAAGTTAGATGAGATAGGCTCGGGATCCGAGCTTATGTACTTGAATACCCTCTTAGCCTCGCTCTGCTTAGCTATTATGTAAGCTTCCCCGTGAGTATCATAACCGGGCCTCCCAGCCCTACCGGCCATCTGCCAGAACTCCATGATGGAGATAGGGGTCATCCTACCTAACTTAGAGTTGTACCTCATGTAGGAGCTCACTATAACTGTCCTAGCTGGTAAGTTCACTCCAGCTGCTAGCGTAGGGGTGGCAGTCAATATCCTGACCGATCCCCTCCTGAAGGCCCTCTCCACAGCTCTCCTCAACTCGAAGGGGAGGCCAGCGTGATGGAACGCTACTCCCCTCTTCATCACATTGGAGAGCTTCTCTAAGAGCTTAGAGGAACCGTAAGAGGATAAGTCAACTCCCTCAAGGGGATCATCACCGATCATATTGAAGTAAGAAGCTAGTTTCTCAGCCCAAGATACGGCATCACTCCTCTTATTGTAGAACACGATAGCTTGGCCTCCATCAGTCAAGCACTTCCTCAACAAGGGGATTACGCCCTCTCCCTCTAACCTCTCCTCGCCATCTGGGTATATCAACTTCCCCCCAGCGTACATGCCCACTCTCAAGGGGACGGGCCTCCAATCCACTCTTATCGGGGTAGCTCGCAACCAATGAGCTATCTCCTCCAAGTTAGTTATAGTAGCGCTCAAAGCTATCCTCCTGGAATCGTTCTCATGCATGAATTTCGATACGGCCATCTCGAGCGTAGGCCCTCTACTCGGGTCGCCGACGTAGTGAACTTCATCTAGGACTAATAAGCTCACGCTACTCAACCAGGAGCTCCTGTGCCTCTGAAGGGAGTCGAATTTCTCATAAGTCATCACTATGAGGTCATGCTTCCCCAAGGGCTCATCTGAGGAATCGTAATCGCCGATAGATACTCTCACGCTCCACTTATCGAAGACCCTGGAGAACTCCTCAAATTTCTCGTAAGCGAGGGACCTCAAGGGGACTAAGTAGACTACCTTCCCCCCTCTCTCTAGCTCTTCATTCATCACTATCTCAGCTGCTAAAGTCTTGCCTGAGGCAGTAGGGGCTGCTAATACGAAATTCCCCTCGCTAACTAATCCCCTGTCCAAGATCTCCTTCTGAGTTGGGTAAAGCTCCCTGACACCTACTCTCCCTAAGAGCTCATCTAAGCACATCCCGATCCCTTATATGAGCTTTATCTTCCCTCCCGGTGGGAATATTATGAGGCCGTCTTCATTCAACTTCCTGAGTATATCTTCCACGACGTACTCCTTCCCCTTCAAGTTCAACCTCTCCGCTGCTATCCTGACTACTACGTCCCTATCGACTAGACCGTCCTCACTCTCCTCAGCTAGTTGCCTTATGAGTTGGAAGACTACTTCCCTCCTCTTCACCTCAGGGAAAGAGATGCCCGTCATCCATCCAGTTATATCGAAGTGTCCCGATACTATATCGTAAGCAGCTCCCTTCAGGGTTATCTCCATCAGGTTTATGGCCATCTCAGCGTCTTCAGCTGTCACTTCCCTCCTCAAGTGCATCCTAGCCCTAGCCTCGCTCAACCTTATCAGAGCTTCTAACTGCCTCGGCGTTATGGATATGAGGTCTTGGATGATCCCTTCCTCCCCCTCCCTGATCCCCCTCCCCCTCACCTCGACGTAGTACTTCTTTATCCTCTCAGCAGCTTCATCAGTTAGTATAGGATCTATGTTCTGCTTAGCGTAAGCTATGTACTTCTTGAGGAGATTTGGATCTATCGGGGGCTTCGCTTCGGGGTTCCTCCCCATCCTAGTTATCAATATATGCTCAGCTACCATACTATCTGATTCGACCCTGGGCCTGTCCTTCATTATGAAGACGAGATCGAACCTCGATAGCACAGTCGGGGGGAGGTTTATGTTCTCAGCTACTGTCACGTAATCATCGTACTTCCCCTTCTTAGGATTAGCAGCAGCTACTATCGTTGTCCTAGCATTTAGAGTCGCTACTATGCCTGCTTTCGCTATAGAAATAGTTTGCTGCTCCATAGCTTCATGAATAGATCTCCTATCATCTTCACTCATCTTATCGAACTCATCTATGCAAGCCACTCCCATATCAGCTAACACTAAAGCCCCGGCTTCTAGAGTCCATCCGCCCGTAGCTGAATCCCTCACGACAGCTGCAGTCAATCCAGCAGCAGTAGAACCCTTTCCAGTAGTATAAAGGCCCCTAGGTGCTAGTTGAGCTGTATATTTCAGGAGCTGACTCTTAGCGACACCAGGATCACCTACTAGAAGTACGTTTATCTCTCCCCTGACTTTAGAACCATCAGCTAATATCTTAGTGCTCCCCCCGAATAGAGCGTAAGCTATAGCCCTCTTTACATCAGTCCAACCGAATACTGAGGGAGCTATAGACTTCACTATCAGCTCCTCTAGATCTTCCCTCTCCGAGAGCCTCAATATCTCCTCTTCATCCTCTGGAGTTATCTCCAACTTCTCGTAAACTCTATTCGGGACTTCTACATGCACTATCTCTAAGTACCTCTTGTATATGAGCCCCTCCCTTCCCTCATCCCTCCTAGAGGGCTTTATCCTTATTATCCCCGTCACTCTGACCCTATCCCCGGGTTTCACGTCATCTACTATATCGTCAGTGAGTATGCCATCGATGTGCTCTGGCATCATGCCCGGTGGCAAGTCCTCAGGCCTCTCCTGAATCCTGACGCTACGCCACCTGATGAACTTGCTCATCTCATGATCCAACTTCATCGGAGAGCCGCACTCTGGGCATCTCTCGAGGACCCTGAGCTTATCCCCGATTATATCTATATCCTCAACTCTCCCGCAGTTAGTACAGATGAAAGAAGCCCTAACTAGCTTATCATAGATATCGGAGACCCTAGTTATTATCCCCTCTATCTCTATCAATCTACCTATCGAGAACTTCGTTAAATCCCTGAATGAAGCTTTAGTCGGGACGTTGTAGAACCTTAAGTGGAAATCACCCTCACTGTATATCCTGAACTCTTCAGTCATGGGCATCAGTTCCATCACGAGTTCCTTCAGGGCTGAAGAGCCTGCTAAGATATGTAGGGATGGATTCATGACGATATTTTCAGCTATCTCCCTGAAATCAGGGTTAAAATTGTATAAATGATACCAATTGACGCTCAAAGACCTTCTCTGTTCCTCTATTAGTTGCGCTAATGCTTTTTGATAGAGGGGCTCATTATACTCATCCCTGTAGTACTTGAGGAAGTCCTTATACTTCTCCACTAACTCCTCGAAACTCATGAGAGGCGCTCTCTCTACCATTACCGGTCGACCCTCACCCCTACGAAGGAGCGCATCCACTCCTCTATGATCAACTTGAGAGCGTTATAAAGTATTAGTTCCTCAATTAATAAGTTCTTCGGGGGCTTCTTAGATGTCAAGAGTATCGATGCCTTGAGATAGTCCATGAGCTTCCCCAATCTCCTGTTGACGAGCTCAGTAGCGTCCCTCCTTATTAGCGAATCCTCAGGGCTCCCCCTTATCACATCCCTTATGAGCTGGAACATCCCCTGAGGGAGCTCCGCGAAGAGTATCGAGACCTTCTCCCTGTACAACTTCTCACTTATCACCTCTGGGCTCTCCCTCAGTACCTCACAAACTCCCTCTTCCTCGAGTATCTCAGCCAACCACCTCGGTACCTCAGTTTCAACATCCTTAAAAATCCTCATACCTAACCTCTCGAGATCTAAGTCCCTCTTAGCTACTATCCTCACGCTCTGAATGTCCTCGAGGCATTCCGCCATCCTACTTGAGATCAACACACCCTATCCCCCATACCAACATTAAATATTTTGGTCTGCAGATCAACTCGGGATGTATGAAAAGGGATTTAGGGTGAGTAAAGTCATATTGCTCTACAATATGGATAAGGAGAGGTCCCATAAGATATCTGAGAGGCTCAGATCATCCCTAATCTCGAATAAGATTGAGGTAGTTGAGGATCATAGGGAGGCAGAGGCAGCTATAGTCATAGGTGGGGACGGGACCCTCCTCCGGGCCTTCCATCAAGTGGGGAGTCTCCCTATCTTAGGGGTGAAGGACGGGACTTTCGGGACACTATTAGAGTTCGATACAACGCAATTAGATAGGATACCAGAGATCCTGAGGGAAGGTGAATTCTGGTTGGAGCATGCTATAACATTAGAGATAATAGATTCGAAATTAAGTCTCATAGCCCTGAATGAGTTTCTAGTGAGGAGCGGCAAGCTCGGGAAATCCTCTAAGCTCGGCTTAGCTATAGATGATGCCCCTTTGGGCGAGTGCATATGCGATGGCCTCATAGTAGCTACGCCCACTGGATCTTACGCTTACTCCTTAGCTGCTGGAGGCCCTGTATTGGATCCGCGTTGCGATAGCATCGTGATATCTTACCTAGCTCCCTGGCCCCCTAGCCTCATGCCAGCAGTTAGATCGGTAGTAGTGCCCTCTTCCTCTATCATAGAGGTTTGGTCGACTTCCCCGTTCCTCTACGTAGTAGCGGATGGCCTCTCCCCAGTCAGGTTGAGGCCCCCGCTGAGGATCTCCCGCTCGAAGAGGGAAGCGGTATTCATAAGGAAGTCCCAGGATCCGACAGAATTCTACAAGAGAATGGCTAAGAGGATGATCCCAAGGACTCTAACTGGTATCCTACAGTATGAGAAGCTCAGACCAGCTCCCACGAAATCTTTAAATCTTGATAGACTGGATCGAGGATGAAGCGGGGGTGGCCGAGCCAGGTCCAAGGCGACGGACTCAAGATCCGTTGGGCGTCAGTCCCTCGTGGGTTCGAATCCCAGCCCCCGCACTCACGCTGAGGGGTCGAGAGGGCCTCCTCATGATAATATCCCGGGGCTCGAGCGTATAGTAAATTTTTTAAAGATTTCACTCGAGATCGTGAGATCTCCAGTCCCGATAGGAACTGGGGCCTCAGCTAGAGGTACGGTAAAGCTTAATAGCTCCTAGTCCCCTAGTGAGCTGGAGCCCCGTGGTGGAGCGGCCAAGCACGCCGGGCTTTGGACCCGGAGACCCCGGTTCGAATCCGGGCGGGGCTACATTAAAGTGATCCTCATGGACTTCATCGTGGACTCGATGAGCGGGAAATTAGCTAAGTGGCTCAGGATCCTCGGCCACAGCGTAAAATATATCTCACCTGAGATAGACGATTCCTCGATACTGAAGCTCGCGGAAGGATCCGTGCTCATAACTAGGGACCATGAGCTCTTGAAGAGAGCTAGGAAGATGGATCTAGAGGCATATGAGGTACCTCAGGACTTAGTGGGAGCTATGGCTTGGGTATCGAATCTAGGGGTCAAGCTCAAGATAGACCCCAGGGGGACGAGGTGTCCTTTCTGCGACGAACCCCTCTCAATAGTCAGAAATCGAGAAATAGGTATTGAACTGCCTAAGGAGGTCATTAGAGGGCATAGGAAGTTCTTATTGTGTGAGAAATGTGGGAAAGTATTCTGGTTCGGATCTCACTACTGGAAGATGCTCAGGACTCTAGCGAGAGTAAAGGAAAAAAGGGAGGAGATGAGAATCAATAGGGGCCTATGATGTTAGGTGACGGCAATGAGCTGTGAACTCACTGACCTGAGCTGAGGCCCTCTATGTACAATCCATTAGAGCAAATGATTTAATTTGAGTCCCTCGAGAGCCCTTCGGGTGGTAATACGGGTAGCTTAGAGCTCGTCTTGAGGAACTTAGCTGAACCCTTGGATGAGTTCGTCATGACTTTAGATGAAGTCAAGGAGCTCTTGAGCAAGGGAGGTAACGTTTACGTCGGTTACGAGCCCTCGGGACCCATACACGTGGGTACCCTCGTGACGGTGAGGAAACTGAGGGATATGATACAAGCTGGCTTCCACTCTATCGCACTGATGGCTGACATACATGCCATTCTGAATCTCAAGGGCCCTCAGGATCTGATAAAGGAGGTCTCAATGACTTACTGGAAGACCGTCTTCCACGAGCTAGGGTCGAAGCAGATAGAGATAAAGTTAGGGACTGATTTCGAGCTATCTGAGGATTACGTCATGGATCTCCTCACGTTATCACAGAGAGTCACTGCCAGGAGGGCTTGGAGGGCTATGACTATGGTAGCGAGAGGGGAGGATCCTCTGGTCTCCCACATGATATATCCTCTGATGCAAGCCCTCGATATACTCTACTTACGCGTGAAGATAGCTATAGGCGGAACTGATCAGAGGAAGATACACGCTTTGACTAGGGAGGTATTCAGTTCCGATGTCCCCTTGAGGGTCGAGAAGTACGTGCCGACAGCTATACACACTCCCCTCCTCCCAGGTCTCACTGGCGGGAAGATGAGCAGCAGCATACCGAGATCGCACGTAGCCGTTCACGATCCCCCTGAGCTCATAAGGGAGAAAGTGATGAACGCATTCTGCCCTCCAGGTAACGATCAATACGATGAGGATGGGAGGCTCAAGAATCCGATATTAGCTATAGTGAAGTATTTCATACTCCCTGAAGTCGGGAAAATTTCAGTGAAGAGGAGCAGGGCTGCTGGCGGAGGGGAAGTCGAGGTAACGAGTTATGAGCAATTGGAGAGGATGTACATAAATGGAGAGATCCACCCGATGGATCTGAAGGAGTTAGTCGCCAATTACCTCATAGAGGAATTCTCGAGAGTCAGGGAGATATTCGAGAGTGAGAAGGAGTTAATAGAGCCCCTATACAGGCTGCAGAAATGGCAGAGGGAAAGAGGGTTGTTCGGAGATGTAGAATGGGGGGATGTCCTGAGGTCCTATAGACCCTATTTGGGAGAGATCAGGGACTAAGCCCCTATTTTCTCCTCGAGGAGTTTCGCTAATTGCACAGCTTTCCTCATCAGCAGGGGTATAGTCAGATCGCTGACCCAGTTCAACTTCATTGAGAGGGCTATAGCTCTCACAGCAGCTCTCTGCACCATAGGAGCTAAAGTATGCCTGTTTATCTCTCCCAACTCTATAGCGAGGTTCAAGGACCTCATGTGAGCTTCCCCTAATAACCTGAGGATATCCTCCTTAGTCACTGAGAGCACTTCGGGGGAGTAGAAGAGGCCGCTCTCATCTATAGCTCCGGTCACTTTGAACCCCACTTTGAGGGGCTTTATGTTCAAGGCCCTGAGTAAGTCAGTTATCTGAGCTGAAGCTCTCTCGCCTTTCTTCAAGAGGGTTACTGTCTCAGCTATAGCTACTTTCCCTCCTTGTATCTTCGTCGGTATGTTCATAGCCCTCAGATCCATCAATATCGGACCTGGTGCCAAATCCGTTGGGCCAGCCGGTATCACGACATCCTCCTCAGCTACATCTCCTGGTTTCATGAATATCTCAGTCTTCCTCTCGGAGATGAGTTTGTAAGTATCGAAGGGGTCCT
>CAZFIJ010000024.1:0-5106 GCA_964519515.1 uncultured Nitrososphaerota archaeon | reverse complement strand
CGCGCCGGTCTTCCGATCTGTGCCGCTAGTTGCTGGTTCAGGGAAGTAGCATCAGGGAGGCCCGGTATAATCACGAGAGTCGGGTTGAGGACTTTCCTAGACCCTAGAAACGATTGTTGCTACCTCAACGATCTAGCTAGGGAGAGGAAGACTTGCAGCAACAGTTTGATAGAGATAGATGGGAGTGAGTACTTGCTCTATAAAGCCCCTAAGCCTGAAGTAGCTCTGATAAGGGCCACTACTTCTGATGAACTCGGGAACCTCTCAATGGAGAGGGAGGGTATATTCGGCACTGTCTTAGCTATCTCTCAAGCTGCTAAATCTTGCGGAGGTATTGTGATAGCTCAAGTCGAAAGGTTAGCGAAATTTGGGTCTATTAAGCCTAAGGAAGTCCATGTCCCAGCCCCTCTCGTGGATCACGTAGTGATCTCCCCCGAGGATTACCATTGGCAGACTTGCTCCTTCCGTTACGATCCTAGGATAAGCGGTGAGGTAATACCACCAAAAGCGGCATCCAGTCCCCTTGAGCTCAATGAGAGGAAGGTCATAGCTAGAAGAGTAGCTCTTGAGCTCTTCTACTTAGCTAAGAGATTGGGTAGGCCCCTATTCGTCAACTTCGGGATAGGGATACCTGCTCTCACGCCCCTAGTAATAGAGGAGGAAGGGCTCTCAGAACTACTACTGACTAGCATAGAAGCTGGGCCGCTGGGAGGAGTAGCCCTCACGGAAGCGGACTTCGGGGTCGCTATAGGACCTTTCGCTATAATACAGATGCCGGATATGTTCGCGAATTATGAAGGCGGCATAATAGATGCGTCCTCCTTGGGCTTCATGGAAGTAGATGCTGAGGGGAACGTCAACCCATCGTTCATCCCAGGTAGGATAACCGGTCCTGGAGGCTTTCCCGTGATAGTAACGGGCTCCCCAAGGCTTTACTTCGCTGGTGGATTCACCGCAGGTAAGAGGAAGTTCAAGATAGGGAAGGGAGAGCTCAAGATCGAGCAAGACGGAGATGTCAAGAAGTTCGTGAGGGAGGTATATAAAGTAGCTTTCAACGGGAGGTTAGCTCTAGAGGAGGGGAAGGATGTCTTATACATAACTGAGAGAGCTGTATTCAGGTTGAGTGAGAGAGGGCTATCGCTCGAGGAAGTAGCACCAGGCGTGGATCTAGATAGGGATATCTTGGGCAAGATGGATTTCCAGCCTCAGATGGGGAAACTGGAGGAAATGGATAAAAGGATATTCAGGGAGGAAAAAATGAATTTAGAGTTATGATGGGATATTCAACTCTAATGATGGTGGCTTACCTTCCTTAACTAATTTCACCCTCAATCCCTTCTCCCTAAGCTTCTTGAATGCCTCCTCGTTCCCTAAGTACGCGAAGGTATTCCTCCTCTGAGCTAAGCTTATCACAGCAGCTACTTCATCATCGAACCCCTCTACCGAGACATCGCTTGAGATCCTCTCTACTTTCAGGGATCTCTCTATCAGATATTTCTCCAGGATCCTCATCAACTTTTGATCTTTACTCACCTTATTGAAGGTATCTTGAGGTATGTAAATATCGTACCTCTTCACTAAGTCCTCCATCATCCCCCTCTCTACAGCTCTCCTCAGGGCGCCGTAGTCCATGACTACAGCTCCCCTCCCTCTCCTCTTGTACGCTAGCACTATCGGTATCGCTAGTAGAGGGAGCAGGAATATCCAGATGGGTATTTGAGGGAGATTTATCTCGAGGGATGGGCCTATTACCATCTGCTTCGCTTCAAACTTTATTGTAACACTCTTCTGTTTCCCGAAATCTGGGAGGAAGACGTTCACCTCACCTGAGGTCACTTCATCACTACTAGGCTCGACATTGAATGTTATCACAGCTTTTCCTCCCTTAGATATGCTTATCAGCCAGCTCAAGCTGTTCTCCTTAACATCAGTCTTAGCGGGCATGTTAGAGAGCTTAGCGCTATTGGGCACGTACTTGAGGGAGTTTAGGTTAGCGACTATCCTCACGGAGTTCGCTCCCGTTGGGCTCGTGAGAGTTATCGTCACTGATCCCACCCTACCGGAGGAAGAGCCCGATACATCTAGCTCCACGACCTCTGGGACTTGCTGAGGTTGAGGTTGAGGCGCTGCCACTTCCTTAGGCTTGACTGATATGATCACGCTATCGCTAGAAGTAGCTGCAGTCGCTACAACGTTGAAGCTCCCAGCTGTCGCTATCAATTTCGCTAAGAAACTTATCTCCAAGCTGCTCTTTTGATCTAGTTTACTTATCTTCCACTTGAGCACGTTCCTATCGTTCTTCGGCTCTACTTTGACTCCACCGAGCTTCGAGCTCCCGCTCACATAGTCCAGCCCTGGGGTGAGGTCTACCTGGACCTCGAGTCCCTCATAAGCTCCTTCCCCTATGTTGCTCACGTTGACTAAGAAAGCGATATTGCTACCGGTCTCCGCCTTAGTAGGAGATGCCGATATATCGACAGTTATTAGAGCTAATGCGTTAGATCCAGAGGTCCCGGATTGGACTCCGGAGCTAGACCCAGAGCCTCCAGACTGGTAAGTCTCTAGCTTAATCCCCTGAGATCCTAAGGAGACGAGGACTATGGGTATCCCGTTGAAGACGTAATCGTCAGAGCTGCTCGGCTTACTCGGAGTGACCGGATTTGAGGAGGGAGGAGGTATGTAGCCACAAGATGGTGATCCTCCGGAACCGCCAGAGCCTCCTGAATGGCCTCCAGATCCTCCGGAACCGCCTGATGGAGGGTTCGTAACTACTACTGATGCTGATGCGGAGAGCGTCCCATTAACATAGATCTTGTTGTCCTTCCTACCCTCAGTCAATGCCTTAAGCTTGTACGAAGCTACTAATGAGCTACTTGGGGCTAAAGTAACGTTAAACTTTATCTCTCCAGATATATCGAGATCCAAACTGACGTTAGAGGAGAAGCTCCCGCTCACGTAACTCATACCCGTAGGTATAGTATCCCTCACTGAGAGGTATGCCGGTAGGTCGCCTGAGTTCCTTATCTTCAGCTGATAGCTGACCTCATCACCTACCTTCACGCTAGTGGGTGAGGCAGTCTTCCTCACTTCTATTACGGGGGGAGATATCACATTCACATCAGCTGAGCTATTCCCTGAGCCCTCGTCCGAGCTGAAGATAGCTATATTCTCGAGGTGGGATCCTGGAGGAGCGCTTATGCTGACGTCAAACTCTAATAACATTATGCTCTCCGCGGGTATATTTATGACCCAGCTCAACTCTCTTCCATTGATCTCGGGCTCTAGAGAGCTACCATTCAACTTAGACGTCCCGTTTATGTAGTCCATGCCCTCAGGAAGCGTATCTATTATCGAAACGTTGTAAGCTGTCCCGTTGCCTCTATTAGCGATCACTAAGGTCACCTTAGCTACTGAGCCCGGAGTGACTGTAGATGGCTCGATCAACTTCTCCATGCTTATATTAGTTGAGAGGGATGGTGCGAATACGCTTGGCCCGAACTCAGAGGTCCCATGGGGCATGAGCGTCGCTGTAGACGTTATGTTAATTCCTTTGCCTATCAAATCATCTGGAAGATCTATCCATCCTAGAAATTCCCCATTTAAAGCCTTGAGACTACCTAGATACCTTAAGCCCTCCCCATATCCGCTCTCGTGGTTCGTGGATAGGTATATCTCTACCTCAGATCCGTTGAAAGTTGAGCTACCTGATCCACTGCCCTCGGAATTTATATAGCCCTTCACTAACAACCTATCCCCGTAGACAGCCGCCCATGTCAATACAGGGTAATCTATGAAATCGTTCGGACCCTCCATCAATCTCCCATCATTTAAAGTCACATAATCTCCCCCTAGATCTATCCCCAGTAGAGTGTTATTGTAGCAAGAGAGCTTCGTGAAGACGTTACCGATGGAGGAGTTCCCCTCTACGACTATACCGCTGTATATGTTATCGTGAACCTTCGTCCCATTGAGTAGATTTCCGTTAGATTCTGATATGAGGACTCCGAACCTATTATGGCTGGATTCCCCGATCAGCGTATTTTCCCCTCCGTTCTGTATCCATACACCGTAGATACTCCCTTCAGTCGAGCCGTCTATCGAGTTCCCCCTGCCATGATATATGTAGACGCCGGAGAATGTGTTATTGACTAGTGATGCCCTAACGAAGTTATTGGAGCTGTATATTATCGCTACGCCATAAATGTTATCTTTCGCGCTCACGTCCTCTAGCTTATTGTCGTCGGATCCCTGATAAATGTAGAAGCCGTAACCATCGACACCTAACGCAGTATTATTATCCGCTCTGGAGTCCGATATAACATTCCCGCTCGATTTCTGTAAGTATATGCCGTACCACCCGTTCTTCTCAGCCTCTATACCCGTCAAATTGTTGTTGTTCGAGTACTTGAGCAGCAGGCCTCCTTCTGAGTTCCCCTCTATCTCAGCATTCATCACCCTGGAGTCGGAGCTCAGTAGGGAGAGGAAGCCTATCCTATTTCCCCTCAATCTCAAGTTGGAGAAGGAGCAAGCGACGCTACTCTCAACGTTCACTCCAGCATTAGTGTTGTTCTCCGAGACCACATCGCTCACATTTATGCTCGAGCTCGATACTATGTTAATTCCGAAGTAGCTTTCAGTAGCTATTATGTTCTCGAGGGAGCTCTCGCTCGTGTAGTAAACGTATATACCGCTCTGCTGAGATCCTATCGCCCCTCTGACAGTTAGATTGCTTATCGTTACATTCCTAGTATTGCTCACTTCTATCACATGCTTAGTCGTATTGTGGGCTTCTACTATCACTGAAGATGGATCTCCCACCCCGGAGATGAGTAAGCTCTTGGTCACCCTCACGTTATCCCTGTAAGTCCCAGGGCAAACTCTTATGATATCACCGGGGTTCGCGCTCGAGATAGCTGAGCTCAAGCTAGTGAAGTAAGCATCACCAGAGGTACATGGGCTACCTGTGTGGACTACTATCGTCCTAGGCGGAGCTGAGAGAGTTAAGTTAGCTTGTAAGATTATGAATATCATGAGCAGAGATAGATACGGTCTCCTCATGCTTCACCATGACTTAGGGAAGGGGGGGCATAAATCCTGAGAGGCCCA
>CAZFIJ010000023.1:0-21339 GCA_964519515.1 uncultured Nitrososphaerota archaeon | reverse complement strand
AGACAAGGCCATCTGCTCTCCTTTGGGAGCTCCTCTGGGGTAGAGAAGTTGTGGGCCTCCCACCTCCTAGGGTCTTCAAGGTCAGGATCGGCCTTTGGGAGTTCGTTTTGGGACTTTTCAGACCGACAGCTGATGATAACTACCTATATGCTCTGATATGGGGGCCTGAGAGGGCAAACTTGGGCCAAATTTTCGATTCAGCCGAGATGGCTCTCTCAATAGCGTATGATATGGGAGCAACTAAAGTGAGGACTCAGACATGGTGCAAGTACAGAGGAGCTTTCGAAGCAGCGGGTTTTGAATCGATAAAACGCATCAAGTGGATGAGGATGCAATTAAAAAAGAGTTAGCCCCCGAGTTCGGGGCCCACAATATTATTGACCCACCATTGCATCGACCAGAGTTCATCGTGCCCTATCCTCTGACCCGGTAGTACTCTCAGCTTACCCTTGTTATCATATATAGGCCCTGTGAATGGATCGAAAGTCTCATCATTTACGTATTTCCATCCATTTCCCGTCCAGATAGCACCCATTTGAGCTAGCCTAGCGAAGATCAGTGTGTACACATCGGGGTCCTTCAGCACAGTACCATTCGGCAACTGAACATCCCCCTTTATCCTCACTGATCTCAGTTCATCGATGAACTTCGGATTCACAGGCTCATTATAGGCACAACCGAGCTCAACGGATCCCTCCTTCAGTTTCCACCAGTAATCAACGTTTTCTAAGTTTTCATTCGTGTAGGAGCCCGCGTATATCTTCGAGAGTATATCGTCATATATGACTTCCCAGTGAGCTATCTGTCCGCTGACACATACATCCTTCCCGTATTCCTTCATCGGGCTGTAGTGACCGAACGCGAGGACCCTCTCACCTCTCATGAAGTGCTCCTCAGCGACTTGGACGACCGTAGGGGTATCCTCCGTGAAAGCTAGTACATCGACTCCCTCTGATATCAAGGCCTCTGCAGCCTGTCTCGCTTTCGTTGGATCTACCCAAGCTCCTATTTCTCTGACATAGACCTTGCAGTCCGGGCAGACCTCATTCACCCCTATAGCGAAAGCATTTATGTGTCTGACGACCTCCGGTATGAGATGAGCAGCTACATAGCCTATCTTCTTCGTCTTAGTCAGAGCGCCTGCCATGAGTCCGTTCAGATAGTAGACCTGATAAAACTCCGTGAAATAAGTTCCCATGTTAACGCTCCTCTTATAACCCGAGCAGTGCCAGAATACGACATTCGGGTGCTTCTTAGCCTCCTCAAGCGTCGGATCCATGAAATCGAAACTCGTAGTGAATATGACATTATATCCCTGGGAGATGAGCTGCTCCATTACACCTGCTGATGCCGCAGGGGTCACGGATTCCACTTGAGTTGTCTCAAGCCAGTCGTATTTCTTATCTATCATTTCCTTAGCTTGATGATGAGCATGAGTCCAGCCGTAATCTCCTATGGGCCCTATGTATATGAATGCTGCCTTCACTTTTTTCTCCTGAGCGAGAGTTGATGTCTCCTTCACCGTTTGCGTCACAGTCTGTGTGACCGTTTGCGTGGTCCCCTTGGGGGCTAGGGAGTATCCCCCTACGACACCCAGTAACAGGAGGATAAGAGAGAGTGCGAGCCACCTATACGACATAGGATCACCTCATGGGGGGCCATATCGTGCTACGACATCATTTTATAAAAATTTCCCTATGCCTTCAGCTGGACGCGACGAAAAATTTTTAAGGGTGAAATTCTAAGTTAGTAGGCCGCCGTGGGCGGCGGCCTGGGGAGGCCGGGCTTTTCAAGCCTCATGGGGGGTTGGCCTCCCCATCTCACTCCCTCTCATATGGGACCCCGAGATAGCGGGGTGCCCCCACCCTCCTCCTGAACCTACTAGAGGACCCTATCATCAGTATTATGAGTGTCAAGAGATAAGGTAAAGCGCTCAGGAGCCATTGGCTATAACCTAAGGCCTGCAGAGTGTAACTAGAAGCCTCTATTGACCCGAATAAGAAGGATGTCAGTAAAGCTTTAGCTGGATCCCAGAGGGAGAATATGACGAGAGCTATAGCTATCCATCCCCTACCAGCCGTTATGTTCTCTATCCAAACTGGATTGTACGATATCGAGAGATAAGCTCCAGCGAGTCCGGATAATGCACCTCCTAATATAGTTGAAGTATATCTTACCTTCGTTACCGATATACCGGCAGCATCCACAGCTGCTGGATTTCCTCCAGCTGATCTCACTATGATGCCATATCTCGTGTGGAAGAGTATGAACCAGAGGATCGCTGTGAGGAAGAGGGTCATATAAAACATCGGGTCCTGATCAAATATTGGTTTGCCGATTAGGGGGATCTCAGAGAGGGGATCCAGGGGCTTCGGGAATAGCCTAACCTCAGGTGATAGTTGAGCTCCAACGTATTTTCTACCGATAAGGCTGCTTATTCCGAGGCCTAGCATCGAGAGAGCGAGTCCTGAAACTACCTGATTGGACTTCAGGGTTATACTGATAAAACAGTGTATTAGAGCGAGTAGCATAGCCGCTAAAAGGCCCGATAATATACCTAACCACGGGTTCCCAGTTTGGATTGCTACTATAAAGGAGGAAGCAGCCCCTAAGGCCATCATCCCCTCCACGCCTAGGTTAAGTACTCCGGATCTTTCAGCATATATTTCTCCAAGAGCCGCTAGAAGAAGGGGAACAGCCGATCTGAATCCTATCCAGAGGACGTTTTCTATCATTATTAGCTCCATTTCAATCCCTCCTCAGCTCGTATCTTACCATGAAATCGCCAGCAAGGACGGATAGTAGTATAGTCCCATTGAGTAGATTTATGAATCCTATGGGGAGCTTGTAAGATATCATAGCATAATTCCCGCCGACCAGAAGGCCTCCATAAAGGAAGTTAGCTATTATCAAGCTGATGGGATTCGTCCCACTTAACCAAGCAGTTATTATTGCGGAGAAGCCGTAACCTGAGAGGAACTCCGGTGTGAATCTCTTTTGAATCCCACAAAGCTCTCCTATTCCCGCTATTCCAGAAAGTCCTCCGCTTATTATTGCGACTATCAGTAAGACTTTGGTGCTACTTATCCCAGCCGCTCTGCTAGCCTCAGGATTATCCCCTACCGCCCTTATCTCGAAGCCCCAAGTCGTCCACTTGAGGAGGAAGTAGACTAGGAAAGCTGACGTCAATGCTATGAGTAGCGTCGGCCAATGTATCCTGGTCCCCTCTATCACAGGTAGCTGGGAGTTAGCCGGTATAACGCTCGTATGAGCGAACCCCCCGTAAGTGAGCCCACCTACTATCTCTACAGCCTTCCATGGACCATGTATCATATGCTGGAAGATCCAATAAATCACGTAGTAAAGCA
Source organism: uncultured Nitrososphaerota archaeon (assembly GCA_964519515.1). Lineage (GTDB taxonomy): Archaea > Korarchaeota > Korarchaeia > Korarchaeales > Korarchaeaceae > Korarchaeum. The sequence goes on along the minus strand of CAZFIJ010000023.1, from coordinate 17,971 downwards.
TGAGGGTCGATATGACGTCATTCATATTGAGCTTAGCTTTCAGGAGAGCTGGAATAATCCCCCAAGCTGCCCCAGCGAAGCAGCCTGAGATGAAGAGCAAGGGGATTTGAATGGGGCTTGGAAGATCTAGGTTGGACGCTAATAGATAGCCGAGCATAGCTCCAGCTAATAGCTGCCCCTCAGCCCCTATGTTCCAAAAGCCAGCCTTGAATGAGAGCGATAACCCTGAGCTTATGAGGAGTAAGGGTATCATCCTGACGATGGATTCAGTCAGGCCGATCCTGGTCCCGAAGACATTTAACAGAAGCCCGGAGAAGAAGTCATATGGGTTGATCTCCTGCGTTAGGAGGAGTATTGATGATAGGACAAAAGCCAGAGCTATAGAACCGATCCTTACAGCTATTAAAAGCTTCTTAGGGACCTCAACCCTTTTGACCAACTTCAAGGGACATTCCTCCCGACATCATAAGACCTAGTTCCTCTGATGAGACTTCCCCTGGCTTAAAGATACCGGAGAACCTTCCTTCAAACATTATAGCTACTCTATCACTCAGTTCGAGGAGTTCTTCTAGATCTGTCGATACGAGTAATATAGCTGACCCATTATCCCTGTGAGCGACTAGGAGATTCCTTATATACTCAGTAGCAGATATGTCGAGACCATGTGTTGGATTCGACGCCACTATTAGCCTAGGATTTCCAGAAAGTTCCCTCCCAGCCACGAGCCTCTGTACATTCCCTCCTGAGAGGTTTTTAGTCGGTATATGGACTGAAGGTGCCACTATACCGAACTCCTCCATTAAACCCTCAGCGAATTCCACTATCCTCTCATATCTCAGGACCCTCCTCGAGCTAAAGGGCTCCTTATGATATCTCTTGAGCACAGCATTCTCAGCTATACTCATGTTCTGAACTATCCCGAACCTCATCCTATCCTCTGGTATATATGCTACTCCAAGCTCAGAGATCTCCCTAGGGGACTTATTCGTGACATCCCTCCCCATAACTACTATCCTACCTTTCTTAACTTTCCTCAGCCCAATTATAGACTCTACTAACTCACTTTGACCGTTCCCAGAGACCCCTCCTATCCCGAATATCTCCCCGCCCCTAACACTGAATGACACTCCTTTAACGCTCTCCTTCCCCCTATCACCGATAACGTAAAGTCCCTGTACTTCAAGCATGAAATCGCCCTTAACTGCTTCAGATCTCTGATATTCGAATGATATTTCCCTTCCTATCATCATTTTGGCAAGTTCCTCCTTAGTTGTTCTCTCTATAGGTAAAGTAGCGACCACATTACCGTTCCTCATTACAGTAACTCTATCAGCTATGGAGAAGACCTCATTAAGCTTATGAGTTATGAAGATAATGCCTTTACCATCCGATTTCATCTTTTTCAAACATTCGAATAGCTCGCTCACTTCTTTTGGTGTGAGGACGGATGTAGGCTCATCTAATATTATTATATCAGCTCCTGAGAGCAATATTTTAGCTATCTCGACCTTCTGCTGCTCTCCCAGTGAGAGCTGCCATATGTATGATCCTAAATCTACCTTTATTCCATATCTCTCTATATCCCTTAACCCCTCCTCCAAATCCCTCAACGGATTGATGGGGCTTCTAGAACAACTAAGCGCTAGATTCTCAGCGACAGTCTGGTCCTCGACGAAGAGAAAGTGTTGATGAACCATACCTATGCCTAATCTTATTGCATCCTTCGGGCTTCTTATGTTGACTTTCTTACCCCTTATGTAGATCTCACCTTCATCGGGACGATATAGTCCATAGAGTATGTTCATCAGCGTTGTCTTACCAGCTCCATTTTCCCCTAACAAAGCATGTATTTCTCCCTCCCTTAAATCGAAATGAACTTTATTATTTGCTACTATATTGTGAAATCTCTTTGTTATATTTACCATCTTAACGAGCCTATCTAAGGCTATGTTAACCCCCCGGGATAACTCAAGGGATTTTTAAGATATACTACCTTTCACTTCCCCTCCAATACCTCAATAATTATAAAATGATTAGATCATACTATAATAATTTTCTAATAATGAATGTATTTACAATAAATTTATTAAACGAATATAGCCCATTTATATCGCATATCTCTTTCACTTTTTGATTCTTTTTGCGAACGAAATCTTTTTAAAGTGCTAACTCAACGATTAGCGGTGAGACCATGGAGGAGGGAAGGATCCCGCTGTTAGGGGAGAAGTTCCCCGAGATCGAGGTCAAGACCACGCACGGAGTCTTCAAGCTGCCAGATCACTATAAGGGCAAATGGTTCATCTTGTTCAGCCATCCGGCTGATTTCACACCGGTATGCACGACGGAGTTCGTCGCTTTCCAGAAGAAGTATGATGAGTTCAGGAAACTCAACGCCGAGCTCATAGGGCTCAGTATAGATCAAGTGTTCAGCCACATAAAATGGGTTGAGTGGATAGAGGAGAAACTAGGAGTTAAGATAGAGTTCCCAGTGATCGCAGATGATCTTGGCAGGGTTGCAGGAAAGCTGGGGTTGATACATCCGGGTAAGGGGACGAATACTGTAAGAGCTGTCTTCATAGTGGATCCTCATGGATTCATAAGGCTGATACTCTATTATCCGCAGGAGATAGGGAGGAACATAGATGAGATCCTGAGGGCCTTGAAGGCTTTACAGACAGCCGATAAGTACGAAGTCGCCACACCTGCGGACTGGCCGAACAATGAGTTAATAGGCGATAAAGTGATAATAAGGCCTGCAAGCGATGTTGAGACAGCAAAGCAGAGAATAGAGCTCGCTAAGGCTAAAGAAATAGAGTGCTATGATTGGTGGTTCTGCTATAAGAAGATCTGAGCCTCCACTCCCTTTTTTAACGAAAAGTTTATATTCGTAGAGTTAATCTCTTTTCTAGAGGTATAGCGTCCCTAACAGTAATTTATTACGACACAATCGCTCTATACGCTAAGATATTTCCCTTATAGACCCCTATCAAGAAAAATCCGTAACGGGAGGGATGGTAAATGACTATGGAAAACCTGCGCTTCCTAGCCATGACATTCTCGCTCGATCTCGCTTGGGGCCTGAGTTATATCTATCTGATGCTGGAGATCTATGATCTCTACGGTATTAGCGGCTATTTCCTCGCTGTAAGCTTAGGTGCTGTAGTCAATTTCCTCGGAACACTGATCTTCAGCCTTATCAAATATAGGAGATTCATTTTAATCTCGATAACCCTCCCCTCGTCTCTCTTACTATACTTCGCCCTCAATAACACTAATTACTTCATCATGAGCGTCCTCCTCAACTTACTATCATGTTATGAGCCACTGATCTTGGAATCCCTCTTCGGGGAGATGGAGGGAGGTGAGGCGTCTGGGACTTATTACACTATTTCAGGGTTGGGGAGTGTATTAGGCCTCCTTATAGGTGGATTCCTCGTTGATAGCATCGGTACTAAGAATTTACTGCTGATATCCTCTATAATATGCCTGTTATCCTCGATGACCGTTCCCAAAGTGATGGATAGTAGGGAAGCAAAGTGGGAGCTAAATTCGAGTATTATAGGCCTTCTCATGCCCATCCTGATCCTAGAGGGTTTCGTAACCCCGCTCACATATACTTTACTAGAAATAAAGCTTTACGAATTTTTCGGGAGATCTAGTTCCATAGTTGGATTATTATTTTCTTTGTCAATGCTACTAGATATAATATTCGGACCGGTAATGGGAAAGATAGTCGACAAGGTTGGGGGAATAATATCCTTCCTCTCCTCAAGCTTACTTCTCTTGGTGCACTTAACCCTATGCGCATTCCTTGAAGATGGGATTATTCTTATGTATCTCCTCCTCGTCCCTATTCAACCATTCTACTACTCATCCAGGAACAAGTTAGCTATTGAGCTCACAGGGAGGTCTGAAGGTCTATCGATATCCCTCCCGATAGCGACGAGCTCCCTATCACATGCGATATTCTATGGGATATATCCCTCTCTCATGAGCTCTCTCAACTACGCGATCCCCCTGCTCTCCCTCCTCTTCTTCGTCACTCTAATTCCTTTAAAGCTCAAATCCCCAGATCTAACTTATCTTTAGCTTCCCCGAAGCACTCCGATTAGAGCGGCAAAAATTAAGAAATAAAGCCTCTATTATAAGATGATATTGAAATATTTGATCCCATTATACCTTCTAAGTTTTTACATTTTTCAATAAGCTCTTGGCGACCTCTACCGCCTCTATAGCATTTTTTGCCCATCCATCAGCTCCTATTGACTTCGCGAACTCTGGCGAGGTGGAGAGGCCTCCTATGAGCACTTTCACTCTCTCCCTCAGCCCCTCCTCCTCTAACCTCCTTATCACAACGCTCATGTAATCCCTGGTCGTCGTTAGGAGGGAGCTCATCGCCAATATGTCAGCTTTATGCTCCCTAACGGCCCTTATGAAGGTATCAGCATCTATATCGACTCCAAGATCGATTACCTTAAAGCCCGCAGCCTTCAGCATAGTCGCCACTAGGCTCTTCCCTATATCATGAACATCTCCCTTAACTGTCCCTATGACAACAGTTCCTAAGCTCCCGCCTCCATCGGCCTCTATCCCTAACTTATCGAGAGCCCTCCTGAATATAGATGCTGCCCTCAGCATCTCCGCTATGAAGTATTCACCTTCCTCGAATAATTTCCCTATCTCCTCCATCGCCTCACTCATCGGACCGAGTATTATCCTCCATGGATCCTCTCCTGAGGAGATGAGCTCCTCGAGGCAATTCATGAAACTTTCCTCATCCAGATTAACCAGAGAATCCTTTAATAGAATCTCCTTTTCCCTCAGACTCACTTATATCACCTCCTTAGAGCCTGTTTGCTGATGTTACGAGCCTGTAAACTCTCTTCGTCCTCCTCTTATATAGCTTCCTCTCCGAGGAGACCAAGCCCATCCTCGAGAGCTTGAGGAGGGCCTTATAGACACCTTGCAGAGTCGCCCCTCCAACGAGTCTCCATATCTGATAAGCAGTCATCTCCTCCCCATCCCTCATAACCTCTAATATCCTCCTCTGGAGTTCCGTAAGGGGAGCGAATGAATTGAGGTTCCTCCATCTCCTCATACTGGATCCCGTTAATAGGGCTACGTATTCGCTTCCGAGCCTAGAAGCCGCTGAGTAGGCCATAGCTGAGATCGGTTTCACATATATGCCGAGTTCCGCTAACTTTATGAGGGATTCCATTACATCCTTCGTATCTAAGCTCATCGTCCTAGCTCCGAGGGACTTCAGAAACTCGATAAATTCCCCTCTAATACCGCTATAATGGGCTAAGTACACCTGAGGCATCTTCATCAAGCCCATCTCCTCCAGCTCCCTGAATCCCTTGATTATCCCGTAAGCCAGGATACCGGATTCTGAAGGTATAACTACCCCATCGAATTTACCCTTGAACTCATAGAGCTCATAAGCTATAGTCTTGAATCCCTCTATCATAAAGGGGTTCTCATACGAGGCTCTCGCTTCCCTGATGTCGAAAGATATGGGTATATTGAGCTGAGAGAGGTAGAGGAGCTCGCTCACATCGACCTCTTCAGGATTGACGATGACTCTCACTTCCTTTCCAGAAGCAATTAAGTAAGATGCTAGAGAAATAGTGACGTCCTGTAGGAACTCTAGCTCCCCGATAACTATGTTCGAGGAGCTCATCATCACCGAGGACCCTCTATCTACATAGGATCCAGTGGGATTCCTCGTCTCATCCTTAACGAGAACACCATCTATCCTCCTTAAATCGGTTAAGCCTTCTCCCAAGCTAACTACCCTCTCAGCATGAGGTAAAAGACTTTTATACCTCCAAATCGAGGGCTCTCTCTCATCAACTGACCAAATTAGTCTCTCAGGTACTATTTCCATCGGGAAGCCGCATTTACAGATCCAATCCGAGCTAGATGTGGCGCCGCACCTAGGGCACTTAAAAAGAGTCAAGGTGAGATCCCTTAAAGAGGATCATTTCTGCTTATATGGGAGATGCTCAGATCCGAAGAGGAACCTGGCTAGGATAAGCCTCATTATGTTTTGTCCTCCTTCAGCACCGACGTAATAGCTCAGGACTCCCCTCATAGCCATCTCCAGCGGCGTATCCTTAGTATATCCGTAAGCTCCAGTCGCTTTCATGAACTCCTTTATAGCATCTACGGCTATCTCAGGTGCTAGTAGCTTCGCCATCGCAGCCCAGAAGCCCACATCCCTCAGAGTAGCGTTGCCCTGATCGTATTGGTCCACCATCCAAGCTGCTTTGTACATCACGAGCCTGGCTGCCTCTATCTTAGAGTAGTAATCTACTAATGGGAACTGGATGCCCTCGAATGAAGCTAGAGTCCTCCCGAAGAGTACCCTGTTCTTGACGTAATCCCTAGTGTATTCGAACATAGCCATAGCAGAGCCGGTGCATCCCGCTGAGACGAAGACCCTGGCCCTATTGAAACCCTCCATAGCTATCTCGAACCCCTCATTAACTCTCCCTATCAGATGATCCTCAGGGAGCTTAACGTTGTTCAGCCTGATCCAACCCGTGCTTATGCCGCATCTCCCCATATCATCGAAGAGACCCGTCTCTATACCTTGAGCATTTATCGGTAGGTAGAAGAGGCTTATCCCCTTTGATCCAGCTTCAGGTTTCGTCTTAACAAGGGTCACGTAACCTCCATCCACTTCCTTCGCCTCAACTATACCGCTTATATAGGTCTTCTCACCATTGAGGACCCAATGATCTCCCTCCTTCTTCGCTATCGTCCTGAATCCAGCTACATCACTCCCACTTTGGGGCTCGGTTGAGCAGATACCCACGAAGCCCTCCCCTTTAGCTGCCCTACTGAGGACCTCCTTAGCTAGCTCGGGCTTCGCATACCTCTCGACTATCTTCCCCCAGGAGGCCTCGACTAAGTGAAAAACGGCTGTAGCTACGCTGGGATCTGCTCTCGCTATCTCCTCAGTCGCTATCGTACCCATGACCCAGCTAGCCCCCTGACCTCCGTATTCCGGCTTCACGGTCAGAAGTAGAATTCCGCTCTCAGCCAGTGAATTTATCACTTCCCTAGGTATCCTGCAGCTCCTGTCTATTTCCCTAGCCCTAGGAGCTAGGACCTCAGATAGCAGCTCCCTCAAGGTCTTCCTGAAGACCTCTTCCTCCTCAGTGAATGAGAAATCCACCAAATGATCACCCACGAATCACGCACCTAAAAATTAAAAAGTTTAGCTCTAAGACGCCCGAGCTACCCGAGAGGTCCTAATGGAGGCTCGGCTCGTTGAGGTCAAACTTTTTCTTAAACATCTACATCGAATTGGGGTGTCCCTATGGATATAGCCGTACTCGTCAAACAGTCCCTAGACGTTCAGCAGCTGGCTATCGATAGTAGGACCGGAAAGATCTACTTGGATGAAGCCCCGACGAAAGCCGGGGACATAGAGCTCAATGCCGCTGAGGAAGCCGTGAGGATAAAGGAGAAGGTAGGGGGTAAGGCTGTTGCGATAATGCTCTCATGCTTCGGTTCCTCAGGTAGGAGGTTGAAGGAAGCGAGAGAGGCTTTAACGAGACTCCTGGCGATGGGGATCGATGAAGCATTGCTCCTCTTGAGCAATCAGTACATGGATACTTATTTAGCTGCTAAGCTGCTTTCAGAGGAGATAAGAGGGAAATATCAGCTAGTATTAGCTGGTGAGGGAAGCGAGGATAACTTCTCGGGAGTTCTGCCAGCTAGAGTAGCGGCAGAGCTCGGTTGGCCTTACATCTCTTATGCCACGAGTATAGAGGTTAACGGGGAGGAGCTAAGAGTCACGAGGAGCTTAGAGGATTACGATGAAGTCGTATCCCTGAAGCTCCCCGCTGTCATATCTGTGACTCAGGAGATAAACCAACCTAGGATACCGACTGTCCTCCATATAATGAAAGCATCGAAGAAACCGATAGTGCAGAAGGAAGTTCAAGCGCCTATGGAACCTAAGGTCAAGATTAGAGAGATCAAGGCCTTGAGAGTTGAGAGGAAGAGGATTATCATTGAGGGAGAGCTTGAGGAAGCTATAGAGAAGCTAATCGATGCTTTGAGGAGTGAGGGTCTTCTCGAGGTGAGAGGATGAATGTCCTAGTATTCAGTCATTACTTCGAACTAGCTAAGGAGTTGATCTCAGCTGGAAGTAGGGTTGGGGATGTCTCCCTACTCCTGACTTCAGATCAGAAGGATAAGGAGGGGGAGGTTAAGGGAGCTAAGAGAGTGATAATATGTGATGTGAGCTCTGAAGATCAACCGGGGCTCCTCAGTGTTATAACATCGCTCGCTAATAGCTACGATTTACTCATACTTTCGAGCGATAAGAGAGGGAGGGAGTTGATAGGGCAGGTAGCACAGAAACTAGAGCGTGCTGTCGCCACTGAAGTCTCATCCCTGAGTTTGAGCGACGATAAGCTAATCGTAGAGAGGATGACTTACGGTGGAAAAGCAATCTCCGTAGAGGAACTCTCCCTACCAGCCGTCATTAGTATTCAGAAGGGTAAATTCAAGCCTCTAGATACTGATTCAACTCATGAAACCTTGCATTATAAGTTAGAGACTGTGAGATCTTACGAAGTAGTGGAGAGGAGGCCTAAGCCGAAGTTAGGGATACCTCTAGATAAAGCAGATGTAGTAGTTGCCGCAGGGAGGGGTTTCAAGAGGAAAGAGGATTTGAAGCTCGCTCATGAGCTAGCTGAGACTTTAAATGGCGTCGTGGGATCCACGAGGCCCCTAGCAGCTGACCTCAAGTGGATGCCCGAGGAATCTTGGATAGGGATAAGCGGGGTCAGAGTAGCTCCGAAGCTCCTCTTCGTCGTGGGAGCATCAGGACAGCAGCAGTTCTCAGCGGGGATAATTGATTCTAAAGTGATAGTTGCTATAAATAATGATCCAGGGGCTCCAATATTCGAGAACTCTGATTACGGTATAGTGAAGGACCTCTATGAGTTCATCCCGGCTCTCGTGAGGAAGCTGAGGGAACTCAGGTGATGGTATGTTGAGCGATGTATTCATCGTGAGCTTCGCTAGGACCCCCATAGGGAAGTTCGGAGGCGCCTTATCTAAGATATCTGCGCCTCAGTTAGGTGCAGTAGCTATAGAGGCTGCTGTTAGGAGGAGCGGCTTGGAGCCTAATGATGTAGATGAGGTGATAATGGGGAACGTTTTACAAGCGATGGTAGGCCAGAATCCAGCGAGGCAGGCAGCTCTAATAGCTGGCATCCCTAAGGAGGTCCCTGGATTCACTGTTAATAAGGTATGCGCCTCTGGGATGAAGGCGATAACTCTCGCTGCTCAGAGCATAGCTCTCGGGGAGAACAAAGTCGTAGTAGCTGGGGGAATGGAGAGCATGAGCAACGCTCCTTACGCTCTACCTCCTCAGTGGAGGTGGGGGGTGAAGTTCTCCTTCATTGGGGAAAAACTGATAGATCTCATGGTCTACGACGGGCTCACGGATCCCCACACAGGCCTTCTGATGGGAGAGGAAGCTGAAGAGACTGCGAGGAAATGGGGGATATCTAGAGAGGAATGTGATGAGTTCGCAGTATCCAGCCACATGAAAGCTAAGGAAGCGACTGAGAGGGGGTACTTCACTAAAGAGATAGAGAGAGTTAAAGATCTCCCTATAGAGAGCGATGAAGGTATAAGGCCTGATACGAGTATTGAGAAGATAGCTAAGCTTAAGCCTGCTTTCAGACCCGATGGAGTCATAACAGCTGCGAACGCTTCTCAATTGAGCGATGGGGCAGCCGCTCTAGTCTTAGCTCATAGAGAGGTCGTGAGGGAGAGAGGCCTAGAGCCAATAGCTAGGATAATAGGCTTCTCCTCAGCCTCCCTAGAGCCCAAAGATTTCATAGAAGCGCCTATAATCTCAACGAAGAAGTTACTAGATAAGATAGGGGTGGGAATAGATGAATTCGACATAATAGAGCATAATGAAGCCTTCGCTCTAGCGACTCTAGTAGTTGCAAAAGGGCTGGAGATACCTCTAGAGAAGCTGAATCCATTCGGAGGTGCTGTGGCTCTAGGCCATCCGCTAGGGGCGAGCGGAGCCAGGATAGTGGTCACTTTGCTCAACGCCTTGAGGATAAAGGGTAAGAGGAGGGGCCTAGCTACGATATGCCACGGGGGAGGGGGGGCGCAGAGTATAGCAGTTGAGCTGGTGGGATGAATGGTCCTAGTGAAAGTTTATGGAAGACTTTCTGATCTTCTGGGATTCAGGGAAAAGAGATTGGACTTCGATGGAAGCTTAAAGGAGTTATTGGAGAGATTAGGGGTAAGAGAGATCGATGGGATAAACGTGGCTGTGAACCATGAGCTCAAGAGGGATCTCTCCACTAGAGTTCAAGGGGAGGATCTAGTAGCTATATTCCCGAGCTTCTCAGGGGGGAGCGTGGGAATAGTTAGGGAGAGGATATCTCCCGAACCTTTCCTCGAAGCTGGGTATAGTGATGTAGGAGCTTTAGTCGCGTTCCTCGGGATCGTGAGGGGGGAATCTGATGACGGTCATATAGATAAGATATTCTACGATTGCTATCCGGAGATCGCCGAAAAGGAACTCATTAGGATCAGGGAAGAAGCTATAAGGAAATTCGGATTGAGGGATGCCCTTATACTCCATAGAGTGGGTGATGTCCCAGCGGGCGATATCTCGCTCTTCGTCCTGACGAAGTCCACTCACAGGAAGGAAGCTTTTGAGGCCGCGAAATGGATAGTAGATGAAGTTAAGAGGAGCGTCGCCATATGGAAGAAGGAGGTCTTCTCAGATGGGAGGGAGAGATGGGTTTAATTAGTTGACCCCGGAGGGGGGCTTGATGATAGATATAACGGATAAGCCTCTCGCATATAGGGAAGCGATAGCTAAGGGGAGGATAAGGCTCAGGAAGGAAACTATAGAGAAGATAAGGGCTGGAGAAGTGAAGAAAGGCGATGTACTGACGGTAGCTAGAATCGCGGCTATTCAATCCGTTAAGGACACTCCGAAGATGATAATGTTATGCCACCCGATACAAGTGACTTCAACTGATGTCGACTTCAGGATAGGTGAGGATTACATTGAAGTCAGCGTCAAAGTGAAAGCTATAGCTCAGACTGGGGTGGAGATGGAAGCCCTCGCTGCTGTCTCCTCAGCCCTCCTCAACGTATGGGATATGGTCAAGTATCTGGAGAAGGATGAGAACGGGAACTACCCTCATACTAGAATAGAGGAGATATTTGTGGAGAGGAAGGTGAAATCCCTTGTTGATAGATAGATGGGGAAGACCAGTCACGGATCTAAGGATATCGGTCACGAATTCTTGCAATTACAAGTGCTTCTTTTGCCACAGGGAAGGGCATTACTTTAGGGGAGAGGAGATGAGGCCTGAGGAAATAGGCAGATTGATGAGGGTCCTCTCGAAGCATGGTGTTAAGAGGGTCAAGTTGACTGGAGGAGAGCCCCTCATGAGGGAGGATCTGGAGGAAATAGTGAGCGAGCTCAAGTCCTCGGGCGCGGAGGAAGTGAGCTTAGTCACGAACGGTTACTTCCTAGTCGAGAGAGCTAGAGGCCTGAAGGAAGCGGGACTCGATAGGATGAATGTCAGCCTCCATTCCCTGAAGAGAGATGTTTACGAGAGGATAACTGGTGTGGATGGTCTAGAGAGAGTGCTTAAGGGCATAGATGAGGCCCTTCTCTGGGGATTGAAGCCCGTTAAACTGAACTTCACTGCTCTTAAAGGGATCAATGAGGGGGAGCTTTGGGATATAGTAGAGTTGGGGAAGAGGAAAGGGCTCAAGGTCCAGCTGATAGAACTGCTCGATCCCTCCAGTGAGTACTACTTTCCACTCGACGATTTCGAGAAGGAGCTCGATAAAGTCGCCCTGAGGAAGGAGGTCAGGGATTTCCAAAATAGGCCTATCTTTGAGCTCGATGGAGTTACTGTGGAGATCGTTAAGGGTAGCGGAAATCCACTACTCTGTATGGGGTGCACTAGACTTAGGGTAACAGCGGAAGGGTTTTTCAAAACATGCATATCTAAGGAGGATTCCCTAGTGGACTTCATCAGCGTTATGAGAAGTGGAGGAAGCGATGAGGAGATTTTTGAGAGGTTCAAGGAGTCCGTCAGGTTGAGAGAACCTCTTCACAGACTTCCTGGATCTTCCCCCAAATACGATGATGTCCTCGAAGTCTAAAGATCCTCTACAACCAATCCGAGCTCTTTCGCTAGCTTCATTGATTCTATCTGAGAACTCCTCAGTATATCATCGACATCGTAACCCAGCTGTTTGTAATATATCGCCATCCTCCAAGTAGCCATGAGATCTGCTAATCTCGCGATCTTAGCTTCATCAGATTTCATGAGTGTGTATTCCTTCAGGACCATCTTGATCTCCTCAGGGAGATTCATATTCGAGATAGCTTCCTCCTCCAGCACTCTCTTGTTTATCCTCTCACCGACCCACTTCGGCAGGTCCCCGCAGAGCCCCTCATGTATATCATGGACAAGTATCATCTTAAGTACCTTAGCTTCATTAAAAGCTTTCCCAGATGCTCTTATTTTTGGGAATAGATTTAAAGCTATAAGGGACGCTATGAATGTATGCTGAGCTACGGTCTCGGCTATCGTCGCAGGTACGCCCGACTGCATCCAACCGGTTCTAGCTAGCCATAGGACCTTCATCCCATCGTCCACGAGCACCTTCGACACCCAATTCGAGCGACGGGCGTGTTCATTAAAAACTTTCAATAGGATGGCATGTTGTTTATTTTTATCCATCCCGGCATAATATTTATGATTTTTAATGTAAATACCGATATTAGCTAGCTTCATTGCGGCGGAGGGTCACCGAATAATTTTTAAGTAGAGGGGTAGCTTGACAATATCGTACTCTCATGATGACAAGGAGGAGACCGCATGACAGTACTAAATGAATCCGTCGGATCCCTCAGGCAGAGGGAGAATGAACTCAGGCAAATGCTCTCTAAGCTCAGAGAGGAGAGAAGATCGTTAATTGAGGAGTTGAGACAGCTCAGAGCGAGGAGATTCGAGCTAATAGATAAGGTGAGGAAGGAGAGGGAGAGCTTCAGAGAAGCTGTTGAGAGAAAGAGGAAAATGCAGGACGATCTTGAGAGGATAAGGAATGAGAGAAGGGAAGCCCTTGAAAGATTCAAGGAAGTGAGGGATGAAGTGATCAAGCTCAAGGAGGAGTATAAGTACCTCATAAGTTCCGTTGGCATCCCAGAGAAGGTCTTGAGGAGGAGGATAGCGAGATTGGAGAGGAGGATAGAGACATCCCCACTTAACAGAGATCAGGAGAGAGATTTAGTGATGCAGATAAGCCAATATGAGGCGATGTTGCAGAATCTAAACAGAGCGAAATCCCTGAAGAGGAAGATACTTGAGCTAATGACGGAGATGGAGAAATGGAGGTTCTTCGTCAGGGACGCTGGGGAGAGAATTGGAAAGATAAAAGAGGAGCTGAATAAAGTTTATGATGAGATAACTAGCAGGAAGGAAGCTCTAGAGAAGATGAATAAGGAGATAGATGATCTTACCGAAGAGATAAAGAAGAGAAGTGAAGAAGTGGATAAACTGGACGAGGAGATCGAGAAAATAAGAGCTGATATGATGGGGATTCAGGAGGAGATAAAGAAGAGATTTGAAGCAACTTTAGCTAGCAGCAAAGAAGCCGAGAAGAAGATCAAAGAGAAGCTCGCTGAGGAGGCATTGGAGAAATACAGAGGGGGAGAGAAGCTCTCTATAGAGGAACTCAAGTTGCTCGTGGAGATGGGTCTCCTCGAGAAACCTTCCAGCTGAGCTTTTTATTTTTTGAAGGTGACATAAAGACCGATGGAACTGGAGGAAAGAGTGCTGATAGTCTGCGTGGATAGGGATAATGATCTAGGGGTTAAGACCGGAATAAAAGGTCCTGTGATCGGAAGGGAGGCTAATCTTGAAGCTGCATCAAAGCTCGCTCTCGCTGATCCTACAGAGGCTGATGCAAATGCTATTTTCGGGGCTATAAAGGTATATGATGAAGCTAAGTCCATATTCCCGGGATCCACTCAGGTCGAGATCGTCACGATAACTGGGGATGAGGAGAAAGAGCTCCAAGCGGACGAGGAGATAAATAAGCAGATGGATGAGGTTGCGAAGATATTTAAGCCAACAAGCATAGTTTTAGTCTCTGATGGAGCTGATGATGAGCTAGTGATCCCTATCCTGATGAAGTATGCCCCAATAAGGAGCGTGAGGAGAGTAATAGTTCAGCAGAGTAGAGAGATAGAGCACACCTACATACTGATAAAGAGGTACTTTGAGAAGCTCATGAGATCCCCTTCCTCCAGATCCATAGTTCTCGGCCTACCTGGCGCTATCCTCATTTTATATGGCATCTTCTCACTCATAGAATTCCAGAAGTATTTGTACATAGGGATATCTATATTAGCCGGTCTCTTCTTCCTTGAGAAGGGGTTCTCACTGAAGGAAGCGGTAATGAGGGGGATAAACTACTTCGGTAGGCATGTAGGTTTCTCCTCTCTCGTAATAGGACTGATAGGTCTCTTCCTCACGATATCACTATCTTACACTAGAGCACTGTCCCTAGCCTCCCAGGGTTATCCGATGGAGTTGATAATAGCTAGATTGCTCCAAGAGACGAGTAGCTTTCTAACCCTATCTCTAGCTATTATGTTCTCAGGTAGCTCCATTGAGAGGGCTGCGGAGAGGAGGATAGACTCTCTAGAGAGGCTAATGGTGACAGGTCTCATAATATCATTCTGGATATCCTTCTACTCAATAGGTCAGTACTTAGAGGGGGTAATAGGGCTCCTGGGCTTAATGATAGATCTTTTAGGCGCTTTAATCGTCGCTATCTCTTCCTTCACCCTCACCCTCAGGCTCAGTGAGGTTCTCAGGGGAAGAGGATGGAAGTAGGATGTATTGATCACACGCTTTCTTCAATGCGACACTGAAACCGGGCTCAACACCTATTATCATCACCTCCTTCCCCGATTCCTTCGCCTTATGTATGAGGGGCATGTAAGCAGCGCTTCTAGCGGCCAGCACGACCATATCTATCTTCTCATCATTGATGGCTTCCATACAGACTATGGAGAAATCCACCTCCACTTTACCTGTGGAGATCAAAGGTTTGAAGCCTGCATTAGTCACAGCTTCAACTAATTTCTCAGGCGCCTTCTTATCTAACACAACAATAGCCAATCTTATCCTCCCTTCCCTCTCAGCCAATTTCCTAATTTCCTCCAAATCTGTGCCTAATTCCTTTCTTAGCATATTCGGTCCATCAACTATGACCGCGAGCTGCTTAGTCTTTTTCCTTTTGACTCCCTTCAGTACCTTCATTTTCCTCTAGTGTGAGTAGATGCATTACTTAAATAGGCTACGCTCAGAGAGGGGGTGGGTCTGTATGTTCTGCCCTAAATGCGGAACCCTCTTGAGACCTAAAAAGTCCGGAAAGAGGTTGATATATTACTGTCCGAGCTGTGGATACGAGAGTGAGAGCCCTCCGAAGGGAAATTCTCAAGTCATCACGAAAGTGACATCGGAGAGCGGTGATGTGATAATAGAGGAGAAATCTGAGAAAATATCTGCTCCTATAGTTGAGACAAGATGTCCTAAATGCGGTAACGATAAAGCTTACTTCCAAATAGTGCAAACGAGAGCGGCAGATGAGCCTCCCACTAGGATATACAAGTGTACGAAATGCGGTTACTCCTGGAGGGAGTACAGTTGAACAGACTAATTCGCTCAAGGACTAAATCTTATATCGATGCCGAGCTTCATTGAATCCTCGAGGAAGCTTGGGTAGGAGTCAGCGACTGAGTCCTCACCCTCTATGATGCAGCCTTCCCTCGTGGCAGCAGCTAGAGCTAGGAGGGCCATGAAGATCCTATGATCCCCATGAGAATCGAGCTTGACTCCTCCCTTCGGATTCCCTCCCCTTATAACAAGCCCATCATAGAGTTCTGTCACTTCAACACCTACCTTCTTAAGTTCTGAGGACATATTCGCTACTCTATCGCTCTCCTTAACCCTAGCGTGAGCTACCCCCCTTATCTCCGAGACCTCGCTAACGAAAGATGCTAAAACGCATGCTATCGGGAATATATCTGGGGAATCCTTGAGGTTCAACTTCGCCCCGTACTTAGGCCTTCCTTCTACAATCACACTACTTCCGACCTCTCGAACTTCGACACCGAAGCTCTTGAGCACATCTATTGCAGCGTGATCAGCTTGAGGCATAGTGCTATCTAGATCCTCTACGATGACACTCCCTCCAGTGACGGAAGCAGTCAACATATGGAAAGCGGCGAGACCGTAATCTCCGGGAACTTTGAATTCTAGATTTTTAGGTGGCACTGGCTCCACTCTTATCTCCTCATTCAACTCAACGTGAGATCCACTCTTCCTCAGGACCTCCCTCGTCATCTCGAGATAGGGCCTCGAGACTAACTCCCCGATCGGCCTCACCTTCAAGCCCTTCTCGAAACGTGTGGATGCTATCATCAATCCTGAGAAGAATTGGGAGCTTATGCTTCCATCAATCTCGACTTCACCGCCTTTAAGGCCTCCTCCCCTCACTATAAGGGGTGGGAGCCCGTTCATCCTAGAGCTAATAGCCCACCCTCCCAGTTTATTTATCGCATCTATGATCGGGCCCATCGGCCTCCTCCTCAAGCTATCGTTCCCCGTGAGCACAGTATAACCACCTTCTGTGAGCGTTGAAATAGGAGCAAAGAACCTGATAGTGGTGCCGGAGCCCCCGCAATCGATCACATCATCGGGAATCGAGGGCCTCTGAGGAGGTTTTATCTTGAGTTCGATCTGTTCATCTGATATCTTTGCTCCGAAGGATCTTATAGCATTTAACGTCGCTATTACGTCTCTCGCTCTCGAGATATTCTCTATCTTAGAGGGACCTTCGCACAGTAGGGAGATAGCTAGAGCTCTATGAGAGTAGCTCTTAGATGGTGGAGCTCTGACCTTACCTTGAGCTTGGGAGGGCCTTACTTCTATCATCCAGTCGAGCTCCATGACATATTTTAAAGCTGGATGCTCACCTCTAGATGCAGACATCCCCTCTCGAACAGAGACTCAATTCGGAGAAATATAGGAACTTCCAGGAGCTTAAATATATGAAGATCTAAAGCGAATTCTAGATTTAACCCCTTTGATGTAGGAAGTCGTATATGGAGACTAACCACTTCGGTACTTTAGCTCTAGCCCCCAGTAAGGGATCTACTACTTGATTTATCTTGAGCTCCACGAGTAGGCTTCCCAACATATATGCGTCTTCGAATGGTATTCCCCTGGCCCTCATTATAGCCCTTATTGACTCTTCCGCAGCCTCTCTAACAGCTTCATCTAGATCTTTACCTGCTGCTATTACCTGAAAGCTTTCTGATGTCTCCAAGATGGGCCAGTTCGGCATCCTCCCCTTGATCAAGTTTACCCTGACTAGGACCTCACCGGGCGACTCTATAGCAGAGACACAGAGCTCACCATCCGCCTGTACAGCGTGAAGATCGCCAAGAGCAAGCAAAGCACCCTTCGTGAAGACAGGAAGGTAGAGCCTTTTCCCCACTCCCAGCTCGCTCACATCCATGTTACCGCCATGCCTACCTGGGTTTCCAGCTGGAATCTCACCTTCCTCCGGCGCGACGCCTATCGTACCGATCATAGGCTTTATAGGTATCTTCATATCGTTTGAAGTAAACGAAGCTCCCATCTATCCTGACTACCTTTGCCTTCGGCATGAAGTTGAGGTGAGATAGACCTCCGTAGCCTGGTATTACTGCGATTGCCCCCTTCTCCTGCAGCCTTATATCGAGTATATCAACGACGAGCGTATCCCCTGGATCGGCCCCCTTTATCATAGCTTGTAATTTTGGAGTTAATGCTACTGGGGAGCTGTCAACCCCTAGGCTTAATTATTCATGATGCCTCAA
>CAZFIJ010000022.1:0-4778 GCA_964519515.1 uncultured Nitrososphaerota archaeon | reverse complement strand
CCTACCCAGCCCCCCCAGGCCCCCCCATCCCAACTTCAACGGTCTCCAATACAGGAACTATCACAGGATAGCCGGATCTGAACCTATCCCTCTCCACGTGATACTCAGTGCTTATTTTAGGCGACATATTCTCGACTAAGCTCGCTTTCGTCGTTGTACTACCGCCGTCCAACGCTATTATGTTCCTCTCCCCTATGGCTTCGCCTACTGCCATAGCGCCTATCACCCCGGCGACGGGCCCGGACTCTATCGTATATATAGGGTATCTCTCAGCGTAATCGAAGGTAGCCATACCTCCACTAGACAGCATCGCGAAATAGACCCCTGAGAAGCCCATGGAGGATATGCTATCCCTCAATTTACCTAGGTATTTCTGCATCTTAGGCATCACATAACTGTTCAAGACAGCAGTGCTGGTCCTCTCATATTCCCTCCACTCCCTGGTTATCTCATGAGATAGCGTTATAGGTACCTCCTTAGCGACCTCTTTAACTATCTCTCCAGCCCTTATCTCGTGCTTAGGATTAGCGTAGCTGTTTATGAAGCTTATGCATATCGATTCGACTCCCTCGCTTAGAAGCCTCTTCACGGCTTGCTTAACTTGATCCTCATTGAGCTCCCTGAGGACTGAGCCATCCGCCATTATCCTCTCATCTACTTCGAGCCTCAGATATCTGGGGACGAAGGGCTCCGGCTTCTTATACCTGAAGTTATACATATCCCTCCTGTTCGATCTCTGTATCTCGAGATTATCCCTGAATCCCTTAGTCGTTATCAACCCGACTTTAGCTCCACTCCTCGTTATTATAGTGTTTATAACGAGCGTCTGACCGTGGACAATAACGCTAGCATTTTTCATTGTAATGCCACTTTTCTTAACGGAATTTAGCACGCCTATAGAGGGATCGGCAGGTGTAGTCTCGACCTTGACCCATCTCATCTCACCGGTCTCATCGTCGTATGAAACGAGATCCGTGAAGGCCCCACCAATATCTATTCCTATCCTAAGAGGGATATTGTCACCCCCCAGGGGGCTTAGGGGTAAATATAAAAAATTTACCTCCGGCTCACGGGTCGCGACTGCAGATACCATAAATCCATTTCGGGAAATTACTTGAATAAGTTCCATTCCTGAATCTCATGTAGTGGGGGCATCTCGTAGAGCCCCACTCTACTGTAAGACCACCCGAATTTCCTCTTAATATCGACTTTCATCTCCGCTACTTTCAACGCTGCGATAACGGGATCTATCACTGGAACACCCAGGAGAGATTGAAGTTCCCTATAAAATCCGAAGAATACCGTGCATCCGAGGATTATGACCTCAGCTCCTTCATCAATAGCTTCCTTTGCTGCTTGAACAGTTCTCCTCTTCGTTTCCTCTTCATCCTTATGGAGATCGTGTACACCCAGTCCTATATGCTTGAAGGACGCTAACCTATCCCTCATCCCATACTTAATCACGTTCTCCTCCATTAGCGGGATCCATTTCCTCCTCCCAACTATTATGGAAAACTTGTTCCCGAGGAGAGACGCTAGGAAGATGGAGGATTCCCCCGGCCCTGTTATCACGATTCTGGTCACTTCTCTAGCCTCATGAAGGGCTGGGTCATAGAAGCAACCGATTATGAATGCATCATATCCATTTCTCTCCGCTTCAATTGCCTCCCTAAGTATTTCGGGGGAGACAAGAGAATCGTAGGAGTAATACTCGAGATGGTGGGGACCTTCTTCAAGGGATTTTACATCTACCTGAGTTCCCTCGTCCTTATGTTCATTAAGATATTTGAGGATGGCACCATCAAAAACAGGGGTCCCAATCGGATTCAAGAATAGTACCTTCCTAAGGAGCAACAAGATCCCATCACCTCTCGCCGCTAAACCTATTTTTTTATAAATTTTTATGGATAGCCCTCGCAGTATAAGGGGGGTCAGATGCCTTGAAGTTATCCACCTATATTTTGAAGAGGACCGCCTACTCCATATTCACACTCCTTGGTCTCTCCATAATAGTTTTTACGCTTGCTAGGATCCTGCCTGGTGACCCAGCTAGAATGGCTGCTGGCTCTAGGGCCCCCGAGTGGGTGGTCGAGCAGATAAGGCATCAGTTGAATCTAGATAAGCCCCTATACCTTCAGTATTTCTACTGGCTCTCCGATCTATTTAGAGGAGATCTAGGTTATTCCATAATCAGTAGGAGGAGCGTGACTGGGGATGTTATAGAATACCTTCCAGCTAGCCTCGAGCTCGTTATAGTTGCTGCTATATTCAACATTTTGGGAGCATTCCTCTTAGGGAGCCTAGCCGGGAAATATGCTAATAGGTTCATTGATAACGCGATAAGGGTCTTCTCTTACGTTGCGATATCAATGCCAGCATTCGTATGGGCCATAATACTCCAGCTAGTATTCGGCTGGTGGTTACACGTCTTTCCAATACAGGGGAGGATAAGCGAGGGCCTCTCCGTGCCTAGAGTCACGGGGTTCTACTTAATAGATTCTATTCTAAATGGGAATCTGAGGGCATTTTTAGATGTCTTATGGCATTTAATCCTTCCAGCTTTCGCCCTTTCCATAGGGGGGATGGCCCAAGACGCTAGGATAATAAGATCGGGCATGGTCGATAATGTGGAGAAGGATTACATATTGCTCATGAGATCAAAGGGGCTCCCTGATAGGCTCGTTTCATTTAAATATCTGTTAAAGCCTTCGATAATCCCAGCTGTAACTGTAATGGGGATGGACATCGCTGCTCTCTTGGGCAACGCCTTCCTAGTCGAGATAGTATATAACTGGCCTGGCTTCTCGAAGTACGGGATTTGGGCTATGTTAAACAAGGATCTAAACGCTATTATTGCCATAGTCCTCGTGATAGGGCTCATATTCGCGATAGCTAACATCGTGGTAGACGTAATAGTTAGCTATCTAGATCCGAGGATAAGGTTGCTCGAGAAGGGTGAGTGAGGCATGGCGAAGCTCTCATTACTCACGATTGATAAGGAATCCCCTAGATGGAGGTCTTTCAGGAGATCTTGGTATAGGTTCAGGAGGAACCCTCTATCCCTAGTGGGCCTCACGATAGTTATCATTACCATAGTGATTGCACTAGCCCCGGAGTACCTAGCGCCTTATCCGGATCACGCGGGCTACTACATAAACTTCAAAGAGGCTAAACAGCCACCTAACATAAAGCATCCCTTCGGAACGGATGAATACGGCAGGGATATATTTAGCAGGGTTATGTTCGGGTTCAGGTTCTCTATGACCCTCGCGGTTGTAGTGCTATCCCTCACAGCGCCAACAGGGATACTCCTCGGCCTTATAGCTGGGTATCATGAGAAGACATGGATAGATGCGTTGATAATGAGGGTAGCTGATATGTTCATAGCTGTCCCTCCATTAGTTCTAGCCCTCAGTATATGCTCGATCCTCCCGCCCAACATAATGAACGCTATGATAGCTGTCTCCCTGATGTGGTGGCCTTGGTACACGAGACTAGTTTACAACACGACAGTATCGCTGAAAAATGAATACTTCGTTCAAGCGGCTGAGATAATGGGGGCTAGTAAGTTCCATATAATGTTTAGGGAGATATTGCCCAACGCCCTCGGACCCATCCTCACGAAGCTCACTCTAGACGTGGGATGGGTGATACTTATAGGAGCTTCCTTGAGTTTCGTGGGCCTCGGAGCACAACCGCCCACACCGGACCTCGGAACGATGGTATCTGAGGGCAGTAAGTACATGCCTGAATACTGGTGGATAAGCATCTTCCCGGCTCTAGCAATATCATTCATCATACTCGGCTTCAACTTACTGGGCGATGGGATAAAGGATGCCCTCTCGGGAGGATGAGAGAATGCCTCTACTTGAAGTTAAGAATCTCAAGGTCTCCTATAAGACCTATAGGGGTATCCTCAAGGTCCTAGATGGGGTCAACTTCGAGATAGAGAGGGGAGAGAAAGTAGGGATAATAGGAGAGTCCGGGTGCGGGAAAACGACGACAATGAAAGCCATAATGAGGATATTACCGAGTAACGCGATTATCGAGGGAGGAGAGATAATTTACAATGGGAAGGATATCCTCAAGATGAGTGAGAACGAATTCAATAAGATAAGAAGGGAGAAGTTCGCTATGATATTTCAGGATCCGACAGCAGCATTGAATCCTGTCTTCAAGGTCGGTGAGCAGCTCATAGACATATTGAAGCATTCTAAAGGCGCAGGGAAGTATGATGAAGATGACCTGAAGGAGGAGATAATCGGAGCATTCAGGGAAGTCATGCTCCCTGATCCGGAGAGAGTTTTCGATAGCTATCCTTTCCAACTCAGCGGAGGCATGAGACAGAGGGTATGCATCGCATTAGCTCTTTTGACAGCTAAAGAACTCCTTATAGCTGATGAACCGACTACAAATTTAGATGTAACAATACAGGATCAGATACTCAGGCTCATGAAGGATCTAGTCAGTAAGAGGGATCTATCTGTGATCCTGATCAGTCATGCCCTAGGCGCTGTCAGGGGCCTCGTCGATAGAGTATACGTTATGTACGCTGGTACGATGGTCGAGAGTAATGAGGTTAATGAGCTCTTCAGGAGCCCTAGACATCCTTATACGAGAGCCCTCCTATCCTCAGCTCCCAGGCTCACTGGAGGTGGGATCTCCCAAGGCATACCGGGTAACGTCCCTGACTCTCTTAACCCTCCACCCGGCTGCAGATTCCATCCTAGATGCGAATTTAAGAGATTCATATGTGCTATAGAGCCACCTACCTTCTC
>CAZFIJ010000021.1:0-8996 GCA_964519515.1 uncultured Nitrososphaerota archaeon | reverse complement strand
ACGGAGGAGAAGGTATATCCTCCAAAAGCGAACCAGAAAGCGAGCCAAATGAACCAATTCCAGCTGGATATGAACCCTAGGAGTGGATGCAATGCCCTGCTTATTATCACATAATCCCCGCCACTCCTGGGCATCGCGATCGACATCAAGGAGTAAACGAGAACTTGGAATGCGAAGAGAAATGTTGATAATATCAATCCTGGGACGAGGGCTTCTGCTGGAACTACATATAACGCTATAAGATAGACGAAAACTAATGCTGTGAAGTAAGCCGTGAAGTAAACATTATATATGAAGGAATCCTTCGGGTAAACCTCTCTAACTAGACCCGAAGATCTCCTTACAAAAATCGATGGTACTTCTCCCATGATGAATCACCAGTAGGTACCGGAGCGAGTAAGTATTTAATATAACCTTTTCCATCTATCCTCAAAACTGACTTTAGCTTATCGCTATTCTGATAGGTGCAACCGAATTATCATAGCTTGTAATTTTGGAGTTAATGCTACTGGGGAGCTGTCAACCCCTAGGCTTAATTATTCATGATGCCTCAATGAGCCCATGCCCGAGGGTGAGCTCATAGTCATATCCGTCCTAGGAGTCGACAGGCCCGGGATAGTTTCGGAGATATCCTCTGCCTTAGCTGAGGCTAATGCAAACATAGTTGATATTTCCATGACTGTTCTTAGGGGATTTTTCACGATGATAATGGTAGTAGATATCTCCTCAAGTAAGAAGGGCTTGGAGGAACTCAGAGAGGAATTAGAGGAGAGGGGGAGGAGAGTAGGGGTTGAGGTCATCCTGATCCATGAGAAAGTCTTCAGGTTCATGCAGAGGGTGTGAAAATGCCCAGATATGAGGTGAATGAGATATCTGAGATATTAGAGATGCTCTCCTTCCAAAACCTCGATATAAGGGCGGTGACGTTAGGGATAGACATACTGCCCTCGCTGAGATACGATGACATAAAGGAGGGGATAATCAGCGTTATCGAGGATAAGGCTTCCGGCTTTAGGGAAGCTGTTGATATGGTATCGAGAAGATTGGGGGTCAAGATAGTGACGAAGAGATTAGCAGTTACTCCAACTTGCTACTTAGTGGACTCCTTGGCCTCGGATAAGGATGAGGCTAGGAAAACTGCTGTTAAGATAGGATTTTCCCTAGAGGAGGTATCTAAGGAACTCAAATTGGATTACGTTGGTGGACATGCGGCTTTCGTCGATTCAGGATTCTCCATAGGGGATTATGGTGTCATATACTCAATACCTGAGGTGCTCTCATCGAGCGAGAGGGTCTCCTCTCTAGTCAATGCTGCATCGACTGTCCACGGGATAAACGTCGATGCGGTATCTATCATGGGAGGTATAATAAAGGAACTGGCTGAGCTCAATTATAGGGGATGCACTAGGCTGGGGGTTTTCGCGAATGCGATAGGAGGGACCCCCTTCATACCGGGAGCCTACCACGATGGAAGAGAGAGCGATTCTGTGATAAACGTTGCGATAAGCGGGCCCGGTGTCGTGGAAAATGTAGTGAGGCTCCTCGAGGGGAGAGATCTCAGGACGATCCATGATGCTATCAAGAGGGTCGCTTTCAAGATAACTAGATTGGGCGAGTTAGTCGGGAGGGAGGTCGCTGAGGTCATGGGAGCTAAATTCGGATCTGTCGATCTTTCCCTAGCCCCAACACCAGCTATCGGAGATAGCGTCGCTGGAATTTTGAGAGCGATGGGAGTTGAGGAGGTAGGAGCTCCTGGGAGCCTATTGGCCTTAGCTATACTGACGGATGCCGTGAAGAAGGGAGGCGCTATGGCTACATCCTCAGTCGGAGGGTTGAGTGGGGCCTTCATACCCGTGAGCGAGGATTCTGGTATGGCTGAAGCTGTTAGGAGAGGAGCCCTCGATCTTCGGGCCCTCCTCTCTATGACAGCTGTTTGTAGCACGGGCATCGATATGGTGCCGATACCCGGGGATGTCGAAGCCGATAAGATCTCAGCGATAATAGGTGATGTGATGGCCGTAGCTGTGACTCTAGATAAGGTCCTAGGGGTAAGGCTCATCCCGGTACCTGGAGCTAAGGAAGGAGACGAAGTAGATTTTGGTGGTATTCTAGGATCTTCTCCTGTCCTTGGAGTCCCCAGATTTTATTCTAAGGTCCTATTAGCTAGAGGGGGCATCGTACCCCCCATGGTGAACAGGCTACTGAGGGGATAGGATGAAGGTCCTGAGGTTCAAAGGGAAATATAAGGATTTGATAATCTCCGGGAGGAAGAGAAGCACGATAAGAATGGAAACTAGCCTCAATTCTGGAGATCTAGTTTACTTAGAGGCAGGTGAGGAGAGGATAGGTGAAGCGATAGTGAGGGAGGTGAGAGAACTCAGCTTAGAGGAGCTTGACGATGATCTAGCGAGGGAAGATGGATTTCAGAGCGTTAAAGATCTCATAGATGAACTCACATCTATATACGGGGATGAGATCTTTTATAGGAGATTGAAGTTGATAAAGTTCGATCTAATCGGGGGGAGGGATTAGATGTTCTTCATGCCTCAAGCGAGGGTAGAGATGGATAATGACGTTATCATCGTCGGAGGGGGTCCTGGAGGCCTTACAGCTGCTATCTACCTAGCTAGATATGGGTTGAAGGTTTTAGTCATTGAGAAGAGCATGCCTGGTGGCAAGATCAATGTGAATCCCATTATAGAGAACTACCCTGGCTTTGAATCGATAAGCGGAGGAGAGCTAGCCAGGAAGATGTATGAGCATGCCCTCAAGTCGGGAGCTAGGATACTCTCACCTGAGGAAGTCGTGAAGCTCGAGTTAACTGGAGAGCTGAAGAGAGTGTATACGAGCTCGGGCAAGGAGCTTCAAGCTAGAGCTATAGTTATAGCCACGGGAGCTGAGGAGAGGAAGCTCGGGATACCTGGAGAGGAGGAGTTATTTGGGAAAGGTGTTAGCTACTGTGCTGTCTGCGACGGTCCTTTCTTCAAGGAGAAGAGGGTTATAGTAGTTGGAGGTGGAAATACCGCTGCTGTATCATCTATCTACTTATCTAAGATCGCTAAAGAGGTGACCTTAGTCCACAGGAGGTCCTCGATGAGAGCTGAAAAGGCGTTAGTGGATAACTTGATGAGCAGGGAGAACGTCAAGTTCCTATTCAATAGCGTCCTGACAGCTATAGTCGGAGAGAGCAGAGTAGAGGGAGCTAAAGTCAGGGACTTGGAGAGCGGGGAGGAGAGCTTCATCGAAGCCGATGGTGTCTTCATACTGATAGGAGTGGAACCTAGGAGTGAGATAGCTAGGGAGGCTGGAGTGGAGACCGATGAGAAGGGATTCATAAAGGTCGATTGCTGGCAGAGGACCAATATACCAGGTGTATATGCCGTTGGAGATGTCACTGGAGAGCCACTGCAGATAGCGAAAGCCGTTGGGGATGGCGTGAGAGCTGCCGTAGATATAAACGATAGGATCTTCGGAGGGGCTTACGCTAGAGCATCATCACAGGGACCTTCCCGAACCTCTTGAGCTCTACTTGCTCCCCGGGTTCTGCATCCACTAAGATCATCCTGAGGCCTATAGTCCTATTCTTGACGCGACTAGATGCGATCACATCCCTTATCAACTTCGCTACATCACCTCTACCGACGCTCAAGGGAAGCACTACCATATCGAGACCTGCTAAGCAATAAGGTGTGAGGAGAGCCAAATCCCTAGCTCTCATCTCGAGCTTTAATGATAACTCCTTCAGGAGGTCATCCTCTGCCATCGGTAGCATGATCTCATTGAAACCGGTCCTCCTCATCCCCTCTGATGACTCCATTATGGCCTCATTTATCTCTAAAAGAGCTGAAGATGTGCCCGGGCCCAGAAATGGAGATCTAGCAATTAAGCTGACTACCTTGGCTGCGCTCTCCTCCATCCAAGGGCTCAAGGAGAAATCGATCCCTAATATCGGAATAGCTTCACCCAATTCTTCTATTGCCCCCTCTACTCTATGCACAGCCTCTCTGAACACTCTAGAGAGCGCATACCTGAGCGTCAAATCGGGCTCCTCCGCTTCAGTTAAAGCCCCATAGAGATCAGATGGGTAGAGGAGGGAGAAGCTCAATCCGAAATTTTCAGATTTAGTCAGTGGAAAGTAAGGTGTTTCTAATGGCTCACCTGATCCTAAAGCGAACATAGTCGCATATTCAGGTCCCAGCCCCTCGGATATCCTGAAGAGGAAATCTGAGGCCCTGTAGATCTCGGAGGAATCGTTACCCAGAGATATCGAGGTGAAATAACCCTCTCTGAGGAGATCCCAAGCTATTCCAAATGCCTCAGACCCCTCACCAGAATAGACAGCCTTGAGATCTAAGTCGACTTCATCATAAGCTCTGGAGAGCACTACTCTCGAGGAGAGTGAGTTGAGCTTCGAGGATAGCTTGATGAGGTAATCGGAATAAGAGGAATAGAGCTCAGGATCCCTTAAGTGGAGGGTCACGGCTCTGAATATCATAATAAAAGCGTTCAACGTAATATTATAAGCATTCACGGGACCTAATATTTCGACGAGCCTCGGGTAAATTTTTTATAAGGGGACCTCAGCTCATCTGAGGTGGAACACTTTGGCGGATGAGGGAAGGATTAGAGGACTAATTGGAATAATTACAGATATCTTGACCTTAATATTATCATATTCCCTCGGAGTCTTCATTCGAATACTCCCGACTTTCAAGTACGGAGCCAACTTAACGGCAGATGACCCCCTCCTCCACTACAGGATAACTGATTACTTAGTTAAGAGGGGTCATCTACCGAGCTACGACCCCCTCGCTTGGCATCCATGGAGCTACAACCCTACTGAAGTACTACCAGTCCTTCACTATTACACTGGAGCAGCTATATACAAGTTAGTCTCCCTCTTCGGCTTCAACGACCTTTATACGGTAGTCGTCTACATCCCAGCTTTCTTCGCGCCCCTCATCGTCATCCCCCTCTACCTGACGGCTAAGGAACTTTGGGGGAGAGGGGCTGCCATAATCTCAGCTTTCTCAATCTCCCTATCTTGGGCTTACCTCAGCAGGTCTCTAGCTGGTTGGTACAGGCATGAGCAGTTCGCGATACCTCTCCTAATGGCATCTCTCTATTTCACGCTTAAAGCGATGAGATCCGATGAGGACTGGAAGGTCATAATATACTCGGGCCTAAGCGGGGCCTTCTTAGTATATGCCTCCGGTATATGGGCTGGCTTCAGGGCCCTTTACGATGGATACGCCCTCATCCTATTCGTATTGCTCCTCCTAAATAGGTTGAATTGGAGGAACGCTCTAGCATTGGGAATTCCTCCTCTCTACGTCCTCATAGCTTCATTAGGCGCTCTACCTAATTTAGCTTACAGGAAGCTCTACATAAGTTTCGAGAGCACGCTAGTATGGGCATCCCTACTCGCAGCTCTCGTCTACTTGCTCTCTGAGAGGATCCCGAAGGTAATGGAGAGGAGGAGGGAGGTATCCATAATAGCTGGTGTCGCCCTCCTCGCTATATTCTTGGGCCTCGGTATATACCAACCCCTTACTGGGAGGTTGATGAGAGTACTCTTCCCCTCAGTCAAACTACCCCAGGGGAACGTAGTCGAGACAGTAGCTGAACATGGAGCTGGTGAGAGCTTCGAATCCTTCACTACTCTCCTTATTCCAGCGTCTTTAGGTCTCTTCTTCCTGATCATAGAGAGATGGAAGAGGAATGAGGAGCTGACGCTCACGTTAATGACTTTGATTTCCCTCTACTTCGCGGTCAGCATAGTCAGGCTCCCTCCACTGGCGGCTCCTTTCTTAGCCTTATGCGCGGGTTACTTCACTCAGAGGCTCCTCATATTCTCCGAGCCGTATGTTAAAAAAGTTAGAGCTCTAGAGAGATCTAAGGAGAGGAGAGGGGCTTCCCTTCCCATGAAAAGGAAGATATACATGCTTAGAGTACCGATAATCCTCATGTTGATCCTCGTAATACTCCCCATAGCGTTCCAAGGACATATAAGGGAGTACGGAGGGGAGTTCTATAGCTACTACCTATCATATGAGGAAGCGATGAACTATCCCTTGGGCTTCAGCGAGGGATGGGTCGATGCCCTGAACTGGTTGAAGGACAACACTAAGCCTGATGAGATAGCTATATCTTGGTGGGACTACGGTTACTGGATGCAGTTCGGCTCGGGGAAAGTTACAATAGCTGATGGCTTGACGATAAACTCCAGCCAGATAGCTCTAATCGCTAAGGGCTTCATGGGACCTGAGGAGAGGATGCTCGATTTAGTTAGTAGGATGAACGCAAGCTATGTAGTCGTAGACGTCCCTGCAGAGGTCGGGAACTTCCAAGGAGGGGGGAAGTGGATAGCTATAGCTTGGATAGCGGGAGAGTTCCAGTACAGCCCCTACAGGCCGGATGAATCTAGCAAATGGCTCACCCAAGACTTGAGGAAGTTCTTCTACTATGATAGTATGTCGGGAAGGTACATACCGACTGATTACGCCCTCAACACCACCCTCTACAAGATGGCTTTGGCATCGATAGGCTTCGGTGAGATGAATTACTTCGAGCTCGTTCATGTGGGTAAGAATCAGGGGTACGTTGAGGTAGCTATATTCAAGGTGAAGGGAGGATGAACTTATCTTACTTCGAGAGGAGGGATCCGATAGAGAGACAGATATTCATGGATTTGAGAGAGAGGTTCTTATCTGAAGCTGATGATGAGCACATAAGATCCCTCCCATCTTTCTCCTTCGCTATGATAAAGCCTGATGCTTTCGCCAGGGGCTTAGCGCCGGAGATAGTAGATAGGCTCAGGGAGAACTTCATAATAGGAGCGATAAAACTGACTGAGATGGATCCCCCAATGATAGATGAGCTTTACATGTTCGTTAAGCAGAGATATAGGGATTCTTGGTGGATAATGCCCAAGATCTTCAGTCAAGCTCCTGTAGTAGCTATTATGTTAGTTAGCGAATCTGAGGGGGAGTCTTGCCTCATGCTCAGGGAGTTCGTGGGACCTACGACTCCAGAAGCTGGGAAGCCTGGGAACTTGAGGTACGATATGAAGGGAGCTAACAGGGCCCTAAATATAATACATGCTGCTGACGATCCAGCTTCTGCGATAAGGGAAGCCCTTGTCTTCTTCGAGATGGATGAAGTGCTGGATGCTATGCTCTCTAGAGAGGACGCTAGCTTCGATCCCGATGAACTGATCCCGGAGGAGCCAGTAGATCTATCTAGGTGGAAGTGCTTCAACACCATAAAGAGCGAAGCTTTAGACTTCTTAGAGTCAGGGAGATCTAGGCTTCAGGAAGCTCTAGATAGGGAAGCTGAGATAGTGACTAGAGATCTACCTTTAGATGATGAGAGATTTGCTTTGATGGAGGTAGAGGCTGAGATATCCTTCCTATCATCTAAGATCCTGGAGGATCTGAATTCAGAGCTCGTGAGGATAGCTAGGATGCCAGCTTCTTTGAGCAAGGGCAAGCTCGCTGAGAGGATCGAGGACTCTATAATAGCTCTTAAGATAATTGAGCTACTCAGCGATGAGCTGAAGCTCTCTAAGGAGAGGGATTTCGATAAGATACTGCTATCAGCGATCTCAATGGGCCTCGTCAGCTCGGATTGGGAGGAAGTGCTCCTCCATAGCACTTGGGCTGTCATGCCTCAGATGATCAGGGATTTGAGGAGCGTCAATAAGCCACTCCTCTCCATCGAGCCGGATACGGAATCATTATAACTTGGAAAAGCTATAGTTATCGAGATGTTGATACAACCGTGTGAAGTCATCGTGAAGACCCTGATACCTTCCGTTAGGGCAGCTGTCTCGAAGGAGCTCATAGAGAAGCACGGCTTGAGGCAAGTTGATGTGGCGAATTTCCTAGGGGTCACGCAAGCTGCGATAAGTCAGTACATGAGGGGAGCGAGAGGGAGGATAATGGACTTGAGCTCAGATGAGGAGATAATGAGGGTAGTTAGGAGGATCGCCGAGGGCCTAGTCAAGGGGGATCTAGATAAATACGAGATATCCCTACTCACGTGTGAGATATGCTATCAGGTGAGGAGGAAGGGACTCTATAGGGACTCGGGAGTGGAGATGAAGGGGAAGTATAAGGAGGCGATAGATCTAATATGCAGGGAGTACGATGAGATGAGGGAGGGGAGCGGGACACTCGAGCGGTTAAAAGGATAGATCTTATTGTAAGGTAGAGTACTGCGGATAAGGGATAGGGATTTTATAGATTTCTCTCCGACGCAATTTAATGCCTTCAGATGCTCTGCCTGGAGGGGTCACTAAGTGTTGAAGATTTTTCAAGAACTTAAACGAAATGAAATTGAAGAGGAAGACGAGGAAAATTTTATAAGTATGACATCCCTATGTTATTAGCCCCTCAGGGGTGATGGTATGAGTAGGAATATGATGTGCCTGGTCCTATCAGCTATTCTAATAGCGCTCTTGCTCCCAGCACTCAGCCCAGTTTCAGCAGCACCAGTTGAGTTTAAACCGAACAAGTACGGCTGGTTCGACTCAATAGTCTTCTTCGGTGAGCCCGATCATGCGAAGGCAGTGGAAATGTTGATAAAGGGCGATATTGATGCATACTTCATAGACATTTCGGAACCTGATCTCTACAGGAAGATAAAGCAGAGTCCCGAACTAGCTTATGACTTCTCCTTCGGGCTTTTCTACGATCTGACTTTCAATCCAGTCGGTCCAACGTTCAAGACAGGAGAGCTCAACCCCTTCAGCAACAAGAAGATAAGGGAGGCCATGAACTACATAATCGACAGGAATTACATAGTCAATGAGATAATGGGCGGCTTAGCTATGCCTAAGTTCGTCCCGTTCATCAAATTACTTCCAGAAGGCCAGAGATATCTCGATGAGATAAGTAAGTTGGAGAGTAAGGACGCTTACGATGCCGCCAAGGGGACGGGTATCATAGAGTGAGATGTGAAGCGGGCGGTCGTGTTCGATTGGGGACTGGTTG
>CAZFIJ010000020.1:0-41266 GCA_964519515.1 uncultured Nitrososphaerota archaeon | reverse complement strand
CTGAGTCCAACGTTCCCTGGGTTTGTTGAATCCTCATAGAGGAAATCCTTGAGCACTACCTCGAGTTGGTAACTTCTAGATTCTCCTGCAGTTATTGGAGTTATAGGACGCATCCTCACAGCATAATAAGATTCTTCAATGACCTTCTCATATATCACCTCTTTAGTCTCCCCGTTTCTTATTTCTAGAGCCTTCAATACATCGAATCGAGAGTTAGGCATCCCTATGGCGACGTACCTAGCTACAGTCCCGGAGGTCACGTGGATCGTCAATTTGTACGATAGGAATACGTCCCCAGACTCATCTATCTCAAGCATCACCGACTCATCTTCTACTTCATAGCTTATCTGAGCCGATGCTATGATGGGGGCGATCATTAGAAGGAATAACGCTACTAAGCATAGGTAACGCATCACAGTTACTATTGCTCCTCACTATATATACTTGAGAGAGATCTTATAGTGATGCGTATAGCGAGAGGTATCGAGCTCCTGGAGGGAGGATCGAGGTTATTAGCAGGAGGCGAGGAAATAAAATCTGAAATCAGAGGACTTAATGATTTAAAATCTGTCCTAATGAAGCCCGAATCCCTGGAAAAAGATGATATAGCTTATGTGATGTACAGGGACCTCCCCCCTCTGAGGGATAGCTCTATCAGGTTGGATGTAACGGTAATACCGCCTTGGAATGTAGGGGGCGAGCTCGCAAAAACGAAAGGTCATTATCACCTCCCTCTGGATGGGAAGCTCCTCCCTGAGGTATATTACGTCCATTCGGGGAGGGCTATCTTCCTACTGCAGAAGAAGGGAGCTTCCATATATGAGATAGAGGACTTCATACTGATCGAGGCTGGGGCTGGGCGTTATATCATAGTACCACCAGGATACGGGCATGTGAGCGTCAACGCAGGAGCAGATATGCTCGTGATGAGCAACTTGATCCATAGAAGAGTGATACCGGATTACGGGCCCTATGAGATGACGAGAGGTGCGGCATATTATGTGACATCAGATGGGCTCGTCAGGAACCCGAGATATACAAAAGCTCCTGAACCGGTATATGAGGAAGGCCTCAAATATAGCTCTTTGGATGATTTAATGAACGATAGGGAGATCTTAGAAAAGCTAACGGATCCTTAATGTACTCTGTACTCAACCCCTCCTTTCACGTGGCCGAAGCCTATCAACCTCCACCTATTCCCTATCCTCGCTGAGATAGCTACCCTCTGATCTAACTCCGCTACAGCAGGGATCCTGACGAGGAGCTTCATGAAGTCATGATTTATCTCCTTAAGGACAGCTGGAACAGTAGCTGTACCTATATTCAACTGGATGAAATCCCCACTCTTAGGCTTAGTTACTGAGATCTCCTCCTTCATCCCGACTATCTTATCGAAGAACTTCGCCTCCACATCGAGCTCCGACCAGACCGGTGGCAATTCATTCGGCATGCCCACAACACTCCCCACCATATTATCGGCTTTCGTCAACGCTGGATCGAGGAGAGTCCCCACGCCTATCAGCCCACCTGGGTAGGCTTCCTCGAGAGGGGTTTCCTCGCTCTTCAGACTCACTATCTTAGTGGTCAGGGGGATGAACTTACCTCCTCTGTAGGCCCCAGGCCTTATCTCTATCTCATCCCCCAATCTGAACCTACCTTGAATGATAGTCCCTCCTAGCACACCTCCCACTAGTTTCTCAGGCCTCGTACCGGGTCTATTGACATCGAAAGATCTCGCGACGTACATCTTGGGGGTCTTAGTCGGGTCCCTCTGCGGGGGAGTGAATCTCCTCACCATCTCCCTTATCAAGAAGTCTATATTAACACCATGTAGGGCCGATACAGGTATTATTGGTGGTATTTCATCTAAATTGGCCTCAAGGAATCTCAGGATTTGTTCATAATTTCTTATAGCCTCCTCTTCACTTACTAGTTCTATCTTAGTTTGGACCACTATTATCTGCCTTACCCCCATTATCTTCAGGGCCATAAGATGTTCCCTAGTCTGGGGCTGGGGCACTGGCTCATTCGAGGCTATTATGAAGAGGGCAGCATCCATCAGGGTTGAGCCAGCCAGCATAGTCGCCATCAGTGTATCGTGACCCGGGCAGTCCACTAGAGATATCTTCCTGAGCAATATCGTCTCACTACCATCGATAGGACATCTCTTAGAAGTCGTGTAGCACTTAGGCTCATCACATGAAGGACACTTCCTGAGGTCGGCATTAGCGTAGCCTAACTTTATAGTTATACCCCTTCTTAACTCCTCGCTGTGTCTCTCAGGCCAGACCCCAGTCAAGGCTTGGACTAGAGTGGACTTGCCATGGTCTACGTGACCAGCGGTCCCTACGTTCATCTCCGGCTGGAGGATCTCCCTCATTCGATCACCTTAAGAAGCCTCGCTCTTTCCTAAGATCTCCTCGAGAGGTTTATCCCCCTTCTTAATTACTTTAAGGTTTATCTGCCTCATCGCATCTGAGATAACGCTCCCTCTAACGAGCTTAGCCCTCCTCTCTCCTTCCCTCTTAGGATGGAAGCCGGGTGGGGAGGATAGGAGAAGCCTCTTCTTCCCCATCGTGGGTAAGGAGGGGTGCATGGGAAAGCCATCCCTATCAGTCCCTCCAGTTATCTTGAAGGCGTACCCAGGTAATCCGAAGGGATCGCCCGAGATCTCCTCACCTATCCTCTTGCCTATGAAATATCTGAGGCTCTCCTTGGGCAGTTTGAGGTGAAAAGTTTTTCCAGTACTTGGGTCTCCTATATCGAGCACTAGGAATTCTTCAACGACACCTCTCCTCCTGCTGGACATATTGGATCACCACCGTGAGGACCGAGGAGAATATATAAGCTTCAGCCATCCAGAACTACATAATGGCTTTGAGTTCATGAAGCCGCTCAATTCGAGAATGAGGATCCCCTAGGCTATGATCGATGGATATCAAACCCTACGTAGATTTCCTCCCTTCATAATCTTGAGACCATACAGGCAGCTCATCCACGAAGCTCAAGGGAATCCCGCTCAATCCTCCTTCTCAGCTCTTCCTGAGTACTTTATCCAAATTATCCTCCTGTAAAGCTCTTTCTCCTCATCACTCATCTTACTGAAGTAGATCTCCCTCGATCTCTCATCCTCGAATTCGCTGACCTCTGTGTAAAGGGTCTTGCCCTCCTTAACGTTCCTCCCCACGACACCGCCCCTTATCGATACAGCGACCCTCTGCCCCTTCCTCGCCTCCGGTATCCTGTTGCCCTCATGTTGTATGTCCAATATAGTACCCACTCTCCTCCCGCTCTCGCTTATAAGCGGATAACCGGGCCTTATTGAGCCTGAGAGGACCTCAACACCGACGATAGCTGGATCACTCCTCCTGAAAACGAAATTATGCAAAACTAAGATCTCTGCAGGAAAAACGGCGTGAGAAAGTACTCTTTCCTCCTCTTTCCTCCTCAAATCCTCCAAATAAGATTTGAATTTCTCTATCAGAGTATAGATTATCACGTCCTCAAAGATAGAGACCCCCCTAGATAGGGCCTCTCGCTTTATCTCCTCGCTCACCCTCACGTTGAAAGCCAATATGGCTGAGTACCTCTCATCGCTCCCTCTGATGACAGAAGCTTCGAATACATCTGCTTTCGTTACCTCCCCTATATCAGCCCTCCTTATCGGTATCCCCTCCCTCTCTAGTTGAGATATCAGGGCTTCCAATGTCCCTAATGCATCAGCCTTGACTATCACACCGATTCTATCTGTTTTTATCACGATCCTCTCAACTTCCTCCTGTACTTCCTTCTTCATCTCCTCCAGCATCCCGGGATCCCTCACTACGTATATCGGAGAGCCGGCCAGTACGTCCTCTAGATCCGGAGCTGATATCATGACTCCAGCCGCCGCTGAGACTTCATCTATGTTCCTGAATTTCTTCGTCATTCTCATCTCTTGGAGGGGTTCTGGGACCAATAAGCTCCTTATTTTAGTCACTATAGGTCCTTTGCTTCCAGCAACGACTATTGTATCGCCTTTCTTGATTGTCCCATCGTATATTATCGCAGTCAAGACAGTCCCGAGGCCAGGATGCTGCCTGACTTCGAGCACTGTGCCCTTCCCCTCGTCGGTAGTCACCTCAAGTCTATCTAGCATATACCTTTGGACTAGTCCGAAGAGTATCGTCAGTAAATCGGGGACTCCCTCACCGGTCACAGCGCTCGTTGGGACTATCGCGAAAGTTTTCGTGAAGTCCTTTATCCTATCGTATCTCTCAGCATTTATCCCATGCTCCATTAACTGATCCACTACTCTGTAAAGCCTCCTCTCGAGCTCAGCTATGGCAGGAGGGGGTTGCTCTCTCTCCGATACTATGAAGGGCCTACCTTCCTGGGGTTTCCATCCGTATATAGTGTCTATCTTATTTAGAGCGATGACGAAGGGGACCCTCCTCTCCCTAAGTATGTTTATAGACTCGATAGTTTGGGGCTGGACTCCTCCGTTTATGTCTATAACCAGTATAGCTATATCTGCGACTGAGCCACCTCTCCTCCTGAGATTTGAGAAAGCTTCATGTCCAGGTAGATCTATGAAGAGGAGACCTCCAGTTTTGACCTCGAATCTCAAGTTTAAAGCTTCCATAACGGGTCTGCAGACCTCATATATGACATCAACTGGTATCTCTGATGCACCGACATGTTGAGTGATCGAGCCCGGCTCCTTACTCGCCACTCTAGTCTTCCTTATGTAATCCAGCAGGGTCGTCTTCCCTGAATCTACATGCCCTAGGACGGAGACGAGGGGCTGCCTATACCTCTTCTCTGGCAATGAATCACCATTACTTCTCAGCCTTTCTTATCCATCCCAATTTCTTGGGGTTCCTCCCCATCATGTAACTCTTCCTGCATTTAGATGAACAGAAGTAGAGGATCGTACCATCTGCCTTAACGTACATCCACCCGAAGCCGGGCTCTATATCCTTCCCACAGAATGTGCACTTCTTGAGGAGAACTGACATCTAATTCACCTCGGTTTCAGCTTTCTAGCCTCTATCTCTGTCTCCCTCAGTATCAGGATATCCCCGACTCTAACGGGTCCCTTCACGTTCCTCGTGAGAACCCTTCCCTTGTCCCTTCCAGCCAATATCTTAGCTCTAACTTGGATGACCTCCCCTGCGACACCCGTCCTGCCTATTATCTCGACGACCTCAGCGGGGAAACCCTTATCCTCTTGCGACATCGAGCTCACCCTAAATCAAAAATATTCAGGAGGATTTAAAGGTACCTTAGGCCCCCCTCATCTCCTTGAACTTCTCCTTCAGAGCCTCTAATAAGCTCTTGGCTTGACCCGCATCTACTACCGCTACTGAAGACGCTGATACCTCGAGACCGGAGGCCTTACCCAACTCCTCCTTGGATGGGACGTAGGCATAAGGTATCCCCTTGTCCTCACAGAGGAGGGGGAGATGTGCAACTATCTCAGGAGGGTTGACGTCCTCTGCTATGACGACGAATAGAGCTTCTCCCCTCTCAACTGCTTTAGTCGTCTCATTGACTCCCTTCCTCAACTTACCACCGGTGCTCCTCGACATCTGAACGAGCTCAAGTATCTTGGGTACGAGGTCCTTGGGGACCTCGAACTTAACGTAGGAGGGTTTGTCCTTACTCATCCTTCATTCCCCCAGCGAGTGTGACTCATATGTATAAAAATCTTCCCCTGATCCTGAGCATTGAGAGCAAGGGCTCCAAAAGAATGTACGCCCTCTTCAGCCTCAGCTGGTCTGGGGTAGAGGATCCTGTCAAGAATGTAGCTAGCTTCATCTCAAATTTAAAGCTCCTAATCTTCCTAGAGACCCCTTCTGCCCCCGATTCGACAGCAGCTTTGAAGAAGGGTCTCGCGGCTCCAGCAGCCTTAGCCCCTAAAGCTATA
The DNA here is from genome assembly GCA_964519515.1 of uncultured Nitrososphaerota archaeon. GTDB lineage: Archaea > Korarchaeota > Korarchaeia > Korarchaeales > Korarchaeaceae > Korarchaeum. Next base: position 35,355 of record CAZFIJ010000020.1, on the reverse strand, counting down.
CATTTAGCGGCATCTAAGCCGGATCTCACGCCCCCAGAACCAATAACAGTTAGGCCGGAGCTTGATGCCTCAATTATGGAGATAGGAGTTGGTATTCCCCATTCCGAGAATCTAGTCGAGGCTTCCCTCTCAATTGAATCACTTGGTGCCCTCTTACCCTCTATAAGAGCCCAATTTGTACCTCCCTGGCCCGCTACATCTATGTACTCGATCCCTATCTTCCTCAAGGTCAGCGAGAGCTCGTAAGATATCCCACTACCTACTTCCTTCACTAAGACGGGGACATCCAGTTCCCTCACCAGATCTCTGAGGGAGATCAGGGAATCGGAGAAGTCCCTATCCCCCTCAGGTTGAATGAGTTCCTGGAGGGGGTTGAGGTGTATAGCTATAGCATCAGCATCTATCATATCGACTGCCGCTTTAGCGTTATCTAAACCCTCCTCCCCTAAGATGTGGGAGATACCCAAGTTAGCGATTACTGGAACGTCGCGAGCTATTTCCCTCACTATTTTATAAGTCTTGATGACGGAACCATCCTTCAAAGCTGCCCTCTGACTTCCGACTCCTATAGCTACTCTCTCAGATTGAGCAGCTCTAGCTAATGCTTCATTTATCTTGAGGGATGCCTCATGCCCCCCCGTCATCCCCTCTATCAGGAGGGGGGCCTCGAGCTCATAACCCAAGAAACTCCAGTTGAGACGAGTCTCCTCGAAAGAGGAATCAGGTAGTGCATTATGTATCAACTTCACGAGATCGAACCATCTGCAGCTATTACTCAGATCGATATCATCGCTCAAAGCTATCTCTATGTGCTCTACCTTCCTCCTGTTAGTTAGATCCTCTCTCATGACCTGAACACCACGGAGGCGTAGCCTACTACGAAGGACCTATCACCGCTCGTCTCAGCGCTCGTGGAATATCTCACTAATTCGCCTTTAGAGATACCCTTGAGCTTCGCGAACGATATAGCTACTGAAACTGGGCCTGGCCCGCACATACTGACGTCTAACTCTCGAATTATCCTGAAGAGAGAGTGGACATCCATATTGAGGATCGCATCTATCGCAGCTCTATCCCTCCTGATGGCCTCACCCTCGGGTAGGTAGTGGGACATATCTGAGGAAGCTATGACTAAGACGTCCCTCCCCAACTTCTCTGAGGCGAACGCTATGGACTTGCCTAGAGCTATTGAGGGCTCGGGTTCCTGTATCGCCATCACTATCGGGAGTATCTTGAGAGAAGTCCCATATATAGATTGGAGGAATGGCACTTGGACCTCGACTGAGTGTTCCCATGTATGAGCTAGATCATCGAAATCCAGATCCCCGAAGTAGTTTGAGATAGCTTCAGCTAGCTCGAGATCGACTTCCACCCTCCCCAGGGGTGTCTCCCAGAACTTAGATTTCGTAGCTGAGAAAGCCGATCCTAGTCCTGTGTGATTAGGTCCTATTATGACGAAAGTCTCTGGGACGCCATCTTGAGCTAATATCGAATATGCAGAGGCCGCAGTTTTCCCAGAGTAAACGTAGCCAGCGTGGGGGACTATCATGGAGGCTATTCTCCTCTCCCCAGCTGGGTTCGGTGATGGTATCCCTTCGGATCCCGCTCCCCTGAAAAGGGAATCGAGGAGCTTGAGGAGATCATCGCTCCTCGATGGATAAAAGGAGCCAGCTACAGCAGGTTTCCTCAGCCCCAACTTCATCTTACTCCCATTATCCTAGTAGCGAATTCCTCATAGCCCTCAGGGAGGTCTCCGTCAGGCGGTATCACTTTCCTGTTCCTGAGGACTTCCCTCGTCAGGAGCCAGTAGACGAGAGCTAGAGACCTCCTCCCCTTGTTGTTAACTGGTATAGCTAGGTCTACGTTCTCAAGCATGTTATCAGCATCCACTAGAGCTACGACGGGGATCCCCATCCTAACGGACTCTATGTGTATCTGCCTGTCTACTCTCGGATCGGAGAGGAGCACTACATCAGGCTCAAGGTGAAGAGGGGCTTGAGGGTTCGTCAAGGTACCTGGAAGTATCCTCCCAGTTATGTACATCGCACCAGTGTACTCCGCGAACTTCCTGACGGGCTTAAACCCGTATATCCTAGCGGAAACCGCTAGAACCCTATCTGGCTCGAATCTCGCTAGGAACTTGCCAGCGGTCCTTATCCTCTCGTCTATCTTCCTTATATCTATTATGCAGAGACCGTCGGGCCTGACCCTATATATGAACTTCTCCATGTCCTTAGTCCTTATCCCCGTCCCGACGTGTACTCCTGAGAGGAGGTACTTCTGTCTAGGTATCAAGAGATCCTTATCCTCGACTGGAGGGACGTTGGCTAAGCTAGTATCATCATATCCCATGGGATCACCTCTCCATCAGGGGCGAGAAGGAGAGCTCCAAATCTGATAGCTCTATATGGGAGAGGAACATCCTCCTACAACAATATCTCTTTATATTCATGGAATCGAGCACCTCTCCTGGATCCTCTCCAGCCATAACCCTCCGGGAGAACTCCTCCCACTTGTCCCCTATCACGCTGCCGCATGTGAAGCATCTTATCGGGAACATACCCACCGGGCGCTTGAGCTCGACTGAGTTATTAAATTATCATGCATCGATCATGAGGGGACTATGACCTTCGAGCTGTGGGTGGAGAAGTACAGGCCGAAAACCTTGGATGATGTCGTTGGGCAAGATGATATTATAAGGGCCCTTAAAGGATTTGTTGAGAAGAGATCGATGCCTCATTTACTCTTCGCTGGTCCAGCTGGTACTGGAAAGACGACAACTGCCTTAGCGCTTGCTAACGATCTCTATAAATCTGAGGAGCTCGTAGCCGCCAACTATCTGGAGCTCAATGCGAGTGATGAGAGAGGGATAGATACGATAAGGACTAAGATAAAGGATTTCGCTAAGACAGCTCCGTTTGGAGAAGTTCCATTCAAGATAGTACACTTGGATGAAGCGGATAACTTAACTGCTGATGCCCAGCAGGCCCTTAGGAGGATAATGGAGATGTATTCAGCTACCACAAGATTCATATTCGCCTGCAACTATTCCTCGAAGATAATAGAACCGATACAGTCGAGATGCGCTGTCTTCAGATTCGGGCCGATACCTGAGGAAGCCGTGAAGAACAGGCTGATGATGATAGCTGAGAGGGAGGGGTTGAATTACACTGAAGATGGGATATCAGCTATAATATACGTTGCGGAAGGGGACTTGAGGAAGGCGATAAATTTGCTTCAGACAGCATCAGCTATGGCGAGCACAGTGGACTCGAAGGTCGTTTACAGAGTAGCCGGCCTAGCGCACCCAGAGGAAGTCAGGGCGATGATAAACTCAGCCCTCAAGGGGAAGTTCCTGTCCGCTAGGGAGGCCTTAAGGAACTTAATGATAAACTATGGGATGTCAGCGCAGGACGTCATAAGGCAGCTCAATAGGGAGATAATGGCTAGTAAATCACTATCAGATAAGGAGAAGGCTATGCTCATGATATTCCTGAGCGATGTCGACTTCAGGGTCACTGAGGGAGCTCATGGAGATGTCCAACTGGCTGCGATGCTCGCTAAACTAGTGGAGGTCGGTGAATCTCATGAGAGAGGTGCCGTGGGTAGAGAAACATAGGCCGAGGACTCTAGATGAGATAAGGGGGCAGAAGGAAGCTATAGATGAGATAAGGAACTGGATAAAGGATTTGAGAGAGGGGAAGAAGGTAAAGCCCCTCCTTATAGTGGGACCTCCTGGGACTGGGAAGACATCAGCAGCTCACGCTATTGCAAATGAGCTCAATTACGATGCTATAGAGGTGAATGCGAGCGATCTGAGGGATAGAACTCACTTACAATATATAGTTGAGAGCTCTAGTGCTGTAAGCTTGTTGAGTGGCAAGAGGAGGCTCATAATCCTGGATGAGATAGATGCCCTCCCTGGGGAGGGACACGCGATAGCTTCCTTGGTCAGAGAGCTCATATCTAAGGGGAACGTCCCCATCGTCATGACAGCGAATGACCCTTATGAGAGGCACCTATATGAGATAAGGAACCTCTCGATGATGGTGAAGTTCTCCAGGATCAGGTGGCAGAGTGTAGTTAGCGTCCTGAAGGAGATATGCAGGAAGGAGGGGCTGAACGTTCCGGAAGAAGTCCTAAATAAGATAGCTAAATCCTGCCAAGGGGATCTTAGAGCTGCTATAAATGATCTTGAGGGGCTCGTTAAAGGTTCTGCTGAGCTCCTCAAACATATCGGCGAGAAGTATGGGAAGAGGGATATAGAGACGGATGTCTTCAAGGTCCTCAGCTCCATATTCTATGGTGAGAATTGCTACCCAGCTTACCTCTCCTCCCTCAATCTAGATATGGACCCAGATACGCTCTTCAGGTGGATCGAGGAGAACGTAGCCCATGTCTACAGCGGTAGATCATTAGCTAGGGCCTACGAGATGCTCTCGCTCGCGGATCTGATGAGGGGTAGGATAATAAGGACTAATAACTGGAGGTTCTTAGCTTATTACACTCAACTGATGACCTTCGGAGTGTGCGCAGTAAAGGAGGGGAGGCCGGGAGGCGAAAAGCTCAGACCCCCGTCCCTGATAAAGCAACTCTCAGCGACGAAGGAGATGAGATCTAAGACGAAGGAATTCTTGGAGAAGATAGCTAAGAGAATTCACGTATCCACAGCTGTCGTGAGGATGGAGTTAATACCTCTCCTCATAGCGGATGCTAAAGCAGGGGGGAAGCTCTTAAGGCAGCTGGGGAGGGAACTGGGGATTAGGGAGGGCGATATGAGGGAAATACTCTCAGACATCGAGGAGATATATAAGTTAGAAGCTGGAGGGAAGGGGACTTAGATCCTCCCTCAATATCTCCTTGAGCTTCTCCGCTAATCTCTCAGCTGGAATGGAGCCTAGTGAAATTAGAGTAGATTGTCCCTTCATCCCCTCACCGCTCCGCTTCGTCTCCACGAATCCCATGTTCTTCAACTCCCTCACTCTCTTCCATACCGCTGTATATTTATAGGGGATGACACCCAGTTCCTCGCATATGAGCTTATATTCCTCCAAGAGGTCCCCCATCTTTATCCATCCCCTACTAGTCATCGCTAACCTCCTAGCAGCAGCTAAGAGTAGTAGTTTATCGTGTGTATCTAATGGCATCAAGGAATCCTCAGTTATCCCGACAACTCCTATTCTCGCTGCCGCTTCGCTAACTAAATCTGGAGTTATCAAGCTCAATCCTCTCTCCTCAGCGAGTCTCGCAGCAGAGAAGAGTATCTTTAGAGCGATTCTAGCGTTTCCAGTGTGCTTAGAGAGGTCAACTACCTTCTCTATGACATCAGAGTCATAGCTTCCATCGTATAACGCTTCAGAAGCCCTAAAAGCTAAGATATCCCTTAGTTGAGAAGCGTCATACTTCTCTAAAGTGAGCTTGAGTATCATGAAGCTCTTGATGGAATCGTCCAATGTGTATGGTGGATCCCATCTCGCTATAGCGACTAAAGTCGGACTCTTAGCTGCTCCTCCTTCATGAAGCCTCAAGAGCGTGTATACTAGAATCTCCCCATCCCTTAAGTACTCTATCTCATCCAGAACTATGAGGAGAGGCTTCCTTTCCCTCCCCATGATCTTCTCCAGCATCAGAACCATTTCCTCATAGCTAAGCCCTCTCTCAGGGACTCCAGGGATCATAGAAGCTATTATCTTCTGAAGAGCGGAGGAAGGAGAGCGATAAGTCCTGCAATTTATGTGAACTGTTTCAATACCCAGATTTGAGAGTTTGCTAGCTGATAACTTGGCTACTGATGTCTTACCTATCCCTGGCTCTCCTTTCAGGAGGACAAGGCCTTCATTTAACTCATATTCGGATGAGAGGGTATTATAGAGGATCTCAACTTCCTTCTCCCTATGAGGTAGCTTGCTCGGGGTATATGAATCAGAGAAGAATCTGGGATCCCTCACTATAGGTATGGTCACACCCAGGCTAAGGGATTCAATGAAATAATTTCGTTTCGGCACTACGTAACAGGGGAGGGGTATGTGAAAGTATTACCCCCTCCTAGTTCTCACGACATAAAAGGCTATCTCAGCGATCACTATTAGAGCCGATATTATGAGAACGATAGTATCTAAACTAATCGGTAGCTTAGGAATTTCATTAGCTAGGCTCAATGCATAGTCCAAACTCTTATCGAGGGAGTATGGGGCTCTAGTGGAGTACCAGTAAAATAAGTCGAAGAGCTCCCTAGCCTTCGCTTTCCCGCTCTCATCTAGAGGAATTAAAGCTTGTTTCCTCAGGTCTGATACGCTCTTCCTCAAGGAATTTATCTTATCGGCCTCATCCTTCGTCAGATTCACGGCCCCTATGAAGAACCAACCGCTGTATCCAGCTGTCCCTCTAGTATCGACTAATGGATTCCTTATGACCCAGGAGACGACGACTCTCATTCCATCGCTCGAGTTAACTGTGTATATTGAGTTAGGTGTGGGCCTCACGACGCTTATCACGTAATCCTTAGGGAGCACTACTGAGACATTTAGAAGATCCACTTCCTTCACGTATATCTTCGATAAATTACACATATCCTCTCTAGTGGAGTAGATGACACCTTTTCTCCCTTCGCTTACCTTAGGAGCCCCCTTCCTAGCCTCTAGCTCTACTGTGAGCGTTAAGCTCACTCTCTTAGTGTAATTCCCCTCTTTTTCCCTCGATATCTTAGCTTCCATATTAGTGGGGTAAAATTCGAAGTCACCCGCTATGAATGGACCATCCACGTTCTCCTTCACGTAATTGATGAAACCCTTCGTGTAATTCCCCTCTCCCCCCGGGTATTTTGAGAGTAAGTTCTCAATATCGTTCGCCATCATCCCGTACCAACTGTAATTGAGAGTGAGCGTCGCTCTGGATTCTGTGTGGAAGAAGACTCTGAGCTCGGTAGTGATGTAGTAGGGCTTATCGGATAAAATATCTGCATCAGCTGAGATTAGGGGAGCTAGGAGCGTCATAACGGTGAGAGAGGCTATTATCATTCCCTTAACTTTTCCCATCGAAGTCACCTTGCCCTTGAGTCGTATAGCATTTTTTACTGGATAGAAGCGTATATAAATTCAATACGTCACTCAACTTGGGGAAGTGAGAGAGGGTAAATAAATGCCTGATGAGAGCGACATCAAGGTGATCGAGGCTGGCTATCTGAGATGGATGCTTAAGGCAAATCCTTTCGCTTACTTAAGCAGTGAGAGCCTTGAAGAAGTTAAGGAAGTTCATGTGGATACCGATATTGATGAGAAATTGGCTGATATTCTCGATAAAGTCGTCAAAAATAGGGAGAAGAGGTTAATTTTCCTAGTTGGGGAGTTCGGAACTGGGAAAACTCATAGATTGAGGCTCATCGGTGAAATATTGGAGGAGGCTTCCACATTCTATGTTAAGATAGATGTCGATGATTTCAACACAGCTATTTATAGGGTCGCTCACGTGGTCAAGAGCGGGATACCTGTTAAGTTACTGAAGAGGAGGATCCCCAAGGACCCTGATCAGTTGATAGAGATTATAATAAATGAGCTCAATAGCTACGATTTAGCAGTACTTCTCCTCGATGAAGTAGAGAACGTTGTCGTATTTGGGACGAGGAAGGATGCAGAGCTTTTCTCTAAAGCTATCTCGAGGATCTTCCAGAGACTCAATGGGGGTAAAGCGATAGTCATAGGGTGCATCCCTCCAGCGTATGATATAATGAAGAGACTCGTAGATATGCCTCATGAGAAGATCGAGATGAGGAGGCTCAGCCCGACTGAAGCTAGCAGGATCCTGAAGAAGAGGTTAGAATACTATAGAGCTTTGATGAACAAAGAAGCTAGAGATTTCGGGATAGATGAACCATTCACAGAGGATCTCGTCATTAAGATGAATGAGATGGCTGAGGGTAACCCTAGGAAGTTGATGAAGCTTGCTAGGAATGTCTTAGCTGTATTGACTAAGGAGTTGAGGGAAAGCGGAAAATTGAGCAAGGAAAAAGTCCTTCAAATAGTTAAGTCAGCGGATGAAGGTAAGGAAACCCCACCGGAAGGAGGGATTCTCGAGGAGAAAGTACCTGATGGTTTAAAGGAGGAATTCGATGTCTTAAGGGAGAAATTCCCGCCAGGGACATCTTTTTCACTACTGGAGGCCTCAAGGATCTGGGGTTTGAAGCTGATCGAGGCTAATGCTTTAATATCGGAGCTCATGAGAGAAGGGCTCGTCTACAAGACTGAGACGGGTAGGTACTCGATAAAGGGCAGTAAAATTTAGTGATATTCTCTTAAAGAGCTTTTTATTAGATTAAAACACTATTAGGATCGGTTACCACAAATCATAAAGATGCTTAATCGCAGAAGTCTTCATCAAGAAATATAAAAATGCTTATCTTTTCCTCTCGAGAGATTCTAAAAGCCTCCTCCAGAACTCTAGGGTCTGCTTGAGATCGAGCCCTTCGAAGGGTTCCTCATATATGAACTCGAGGATAGCGCTCCTCATCTTAGTTATCTCTGAGCTCTCATGTAGGATCAATTTACTCAAGATATCCCCCTCTTCATGACTCTGATCTATCTCCTCAACTAGGGTGAGGAGGTGCTTCCTGAGGATCGGGTCCTCCACTTCAGATATTGACTTCTTTATCCCCTCGATCTTACTCTTATCCACTTCTTCACCGGCCTTTACCTTCCTTATGATATCGCTCAAATCTCTGATGATTCTATCATCCATACTTCATCGCTCAACTTTAGGCTTAAAAATATTCTCGAAGCCTCAGGGAGCTCCTCAGGAATCTTGAGCTTATCGGTGGGTCGTCCCAGTACATAGAAGTGGATCAACTCAATCTTTAAATTATCCCCGGGAAGTCTCTAATAGGCGGTGGATGAGGTAAACGGCCCGCTGAACTGTGAAGATGATCTTGAGTACTGACCCGCCTCCGCTTCATGCACTTCACTATAGTTGAGGACAATATTATCTCGCGATCCAATAAAATGAGTTCATCATGATCGCTTCATCCACGGACTCTCTGCTGAGCGGTAACTCATCTACAGGTCTCACTTGTAAGTTCTCTAACCCCTCGGGGAGATTCATTATACATTCGCCGGGAGCTAAGGTCAGTATCTTATCCACAATATTCTTCTCCCTCATGAAAGTCCTCAGGAACTTCAGATCACTTGGGGATTCGATCTTATGGATTATCTTAATTCCAGTATTCCTCACAGCTCCTTCAGGTATCTCAGAGAGGCTCTGAGAGACCAATACTAACGCGATTCCGAATTTCCTAAGCTCTGCGAAGAGTCTACTGATGAGCTCCATACCTATCTGATCCTTATAATACGAGATCAACTTCTCAGCTTCCTCGAGTACGACTACGAGCCTAGGATATCTGGACTTAGCTTCTTCCCTTATGTAGTAATCCTTTATCCTCTTCAGAGTAAAGAAGGCCACCAACCGCTTCTGGAGATCGCTCTCTATGTCCCCTAGCTCTAAGAGCGTAGGGACTTCCTCAAAACCCGTTGAGAGTATATTATCACATTTGAAGATAGCTTCCCCTCCCCCAGAGACTAATGGCTCTAACTTCCTCACAAGAGAAGCTCTGCTCTCCTCCTCAGGCTGGGAGTTCACTGAGAAACTCTTAATCTCCATCAGTAAATCGTACATATTAGGCGGATTTTTCTCGCTTGAAATATCGCTTAACCTTCTTAATGCCTTCAGGAGTAAGTAGAACTGGGAGGGCGTGAGGTCTAGGAGGGAGGATAATGTCTCCGCGACCAGGAATATCTCTTTCTCCCCCTTAGGTATTGAGACCAGCGGATTTATGCATACCTGCGGATATCCCGCTCTACTGCAGAATATCCTCCCTCCCATCCCGAAGATCAAGTTCCGATACTCCCAGTGGGAATCGAGCACTAAAGATGGTATTCCAAGGTTCCAGGCTTCATAAATAATTCTCTTGACTGTCGTCGTTTTCCCAGATCCTGTCTGCCCGATCACTAAGACATGCTTAGTTAACTCGCCTACTGGAATTCCTATGACCCTACCTTTCCTCTCCCCGAGCTCCAGTAAGGGTTCATCCCTCTCAGAACTCCTTCCGATCCCTATAGATACTGTCTCACTCTCATCGCAAATTTCAATTATTTCCTGGGCTAAATCAAGATTCAAGTTCCTCTCCATAAGCTCTATCTTGAACCCCTCTGAGGTACTGTTTATAGCTGAAGCTCCCGCTCTTATGAGTTCCCTATCCTTCCCTAGGAGGAGCACTTTATACGAGACCTTCCCCGAACTCCTCCCCATTAGCCCGACACCTCTCCCAATAGAGATTAAAAATATTATCCTCAATCCCATTCCCTCTGCGATATCTTTCAACTTATTCAAGTTTATATTCGCATCTTTATCATAAACAGAGAGTCTGGCTGGGACCACTAAGAGACCCTTACGGGGCATGGGTCTCCTCATCTTGATGAGGAGGACGAAAGCTACAGCAGCGATTATCATGGCTAAGTATATCGATAAATTCATTAAAATCTTCACTATATTTCCGTAATTCTTGTAAAATAATAGAATCATTAAAGCGATAATTAATAAGTAAATATCTAAATCTTCCCTCTTGATCATCACTCTCCCTCCACCCTAGAGAGCCTCTCTTCGATAGACTCTATCTTCCTCATCACTTCCTCCAGTTTGAAGAATAGGTACTCTATCTGATTCTTCAAGGTCTCTATCTCGAAGAAGAACTCCTCATCCATCTTTAATCAGCCCCTTCGCCCTATGAACTGAGCTCTCACTCACGCCTAGATTCAAAGCTATCTTTTTTATCGAAATTCGAAGACCGCTCCTCCTAGCTGCGAAATAAACAACTGCAGCGACTATATGGAGGGGATTACGACCTAATATGAGCTCCCTCTTCCTCAAGATTTTTACCATTTCTTTCTTAGCGTTTATCATCAGTCTCTCCCTAACTAAAGGCGGTAGATCTTTCCCCACCTTCATCAAGGCATAATTGAGGTAGGAGTCCCATTCGACGCCCCCCGTTTTCATCACACTTATGGATCTGAGGAGAGCTCTACGCGACGCCTTAGCACCTACTTCCTCTATTATCTCCCTGATCGGGATCGCGAATCCATATAATCTACTCGCTAAAGCTACACTCACTATAGCCGCTAAACGGGCTCGCTTCCCGCTAATCCTATACCTCCTGAATAATTCGCTTGCAAGCTTTTCAACTTCCTCAGGGAGCCCTAGATCCCTAACTAACTCCTCAAGGGCTCTATTCCTTCTTTCAGGGAGCTTCCCATATCCCCCGAAAACTATCCCTAGGAACTCCTCTTCTTCCATCATGATGGTGCCCGTGTTCACAAATATTAATTTTTTCATCCAGAAAAATAAAAAAATAGTTTCATAATCAAGCGAACTTTATCGTTAGATAGACCTCCCCTCCTTGACTCAGTTTGAACGGTGCTGCCTTCGAGTAAGTCAACTTCATCAAGAGGCCATGGAAAGATATTTCAATAACTCTGGAGGAATCATCAAACTTATAGACAATCCCCTTCATCACTATATCTCCCTCACCCTCCTCCCCCAGCGTTAAATCAGCTTCCATGCCCTCCTTCAGGTCGATGAGACCTCTGGGAAACTCTAGAGTTGCCTCGAATGATCTATCTAGTGACTCGAAACTCAATATATCTATATCGAATATTGGATCACTCCTAATCGAACTCAGCCTGACTTTACTCAAGTAACTTTCACCTAAACTTCGCTGAACATTCAGATTAAAAAGCGATTCGCTGATGATATGATGATCGACCGAGTGCTCCAACTTAATTCTAAGTTGAGGTACCTCTCGAGGCAGGCGATATTCGGAGGTCTTGATGATGAGATAATGGAGGAACTGAGAGATCTATTCAGGGAGATATATGATGAGATAGGTAGACCGGATAGGGTAAGGATCCTAGAGGAATCCCTAGAGGTAGATCGGATGATGGGGATAAAGTACGCTCTCTCTAACCTATCGGAAGATATAGCTGAGTTCCTATATAAGAGGATCAATAGATCTTAACCCTTAGTAGCTATATAGACTTTCAGAAGTCTCTCATCTACTACTATCATCTCCCTGATGTACTTAACTGTAGAATATGGTATGAGGACATTTCCCTTCCTATCCCTCTTAAGTTTCTGCAGTAATGCATCAGCAGCCCCCCTGTTGCTCCTGATTATTATCGAGATCACCTTCCCCGATATCTCATCAACGACTAGATCGGTAACCTCACCTAGCAGGAGCCCCTGATCCGTGATGACGGGCTTATTAGCCAACCTAGCAATCGAGTACCTCGCCATTTTCCCCACCTTTTTAGTGGGCCGGGTGGGACTCGAACCCACGGCCTCCGCCTCGTCAAGGCGGCGTCATAGCCACTAGACCACCGGCCCCCTGCTTAAGGATCTTACCTAAATAAAAATTTCCCCAGGTATTATATAGAGGCCTTATTAATATAAAAAATTATGACGGGATCCTTATATCATTAAAATTTGTAAAAAATTCAGCGTGTCAATTAGTATTCAAAATTAAATTCATAGTTTCATAAGTTTTCTCGATATTTTATCATAAATAATGATATCACTCATATCTTCTCCAATATCGAGAGAAAATCTTGAGACCAATTGAACCTTCCAATGCCTTTCCTAATACCTCTCAGGGCATCATAAATTTCCTCATCACTTCCATCGCAACCATCTATCTCGATTATCTTACTGACATCAGTTATCTGCATGGCATCGAAGAGAGGGCCATCTATAGCCTCATACTCCAAGTTCTCCCTTATCTTACTCTTAGAGTATCCTCTCTCCCTCAGTCTCTCGAGGAGTATGGAGGGCCTGCATCTCACCACAATCACTAAGGAGACTTTGTCCCGAGGGATCGCATGAGGGCTTATCGTCTCAACTACGATAGTACCATCTATCCTAGATATCTCCTCCCTGAGCCTCTCCTCATCTATTATATAGGATCCCCTCTCATCATCCCTACCCAGAATATAGCCCTTCTCCAATGAAAGCTCCCCGACGTTCAAATATTTGCATCCCAATCTCTCAGCTATGAGTTTAGCTATCCTCGTCTTCCCCGATCCCGGAGTGCCTATGACTACGATCAATCCCGAAATATTTATATTTCCCATATGTCCTTCACCTGGGCTCCGGTGGTGTAGCCCGGTCAAGCATAGGGGCCTCTCGAGCCCCAGACCCGGGTTCAAATCCCGGCCGGAGCATTATCAATTTTTGATAAAATTTTAATAGGGTAATTTCCCGAAGAGCGTAGTGACGGGATCGAATGAAGCTAAGGAAACTAGAGCCGTCCAGAGCAAATAAGCTACGAGTGCAGCGAATAATAGCCTTACAGGTTGCTTATTATAAGCGGGTATCAGTAAGAAGAGTGTTTGAATCAATATGAGCGTCAGGTAAAAGTTATTGAGGATGAAATCGAGCGGTTGCATCCAGACTATCATAACCCAGACCCCTAGTTCAGCTATGAATAACGAGATGGGGAAGGTGAATAGAGCGAGCAAGGAACCATAAATTGCCTCCTCTATCACAGTTTTTACCGATGGAGAGACCTTCCTTCTCCTCCTAGCGGCAGGAACTCTTCTCCAACTCCTCCCTGAGAGCATGATTTCACCTCACTAAGCTACCCACTCTCTTCCCCTCCAAGAGGTCGATTAAAGCCATCGGTTCATCAGCACTTAAAATTATCGTCTTTATAGACGATCTCCTGAGGATCTTTATTGATGTAATGTCGAGCAACTCATATCTCCCTGGATCATATGATTTCTCCATTACGAGCTTCTCAAGTAGATCGTAGCTAAGCTCTTCTATCCTCTTGGCCTCAGGATCTCTCCTCGGATCTTCTTCATATATACCATCGACCCCAGTCATCTTCACCAACGTATCGTAATTGAGCCTCTCAGCTATTATAGCAGCTACAGCATCCGTAGAATAGCCAGGGTGGATGCCGCCTGAGACCGGTATCTTATTCATAGAGGCAGCTAAGGCTACTTCCTCATAACTCTCAACGACCTTCGGGTAAGCTAGATCACCTAAAGCGGATATAGTGAGGAGAGCGTGCAATCTAGTCACGAGTATCCCAGCGTAATCCTGCATGTATTTGCTTCCTCCGGCATTCCTAACAGCTTCTATGTATTTTCTAGCGATCTCACTCCCTCCAGTGACTATAGCTAAGCTCATCCCCCTTCTATGAACCTCCTTAATCGATCCAATTACTCTATTGAACCTACCGGGGTCCTCGAATATCCCCTCGAACACTCTACCTCCTAAGAGGAGGACGATACCTCTCAAACTACCACCTCAGTAGAACCTGATAGCTCTCTCCAATCTGGAGAGCAGCACTATTCCACTCTCCTCGGATTCATCCAATATCTTATAGCCAGTGAGATCTGAGAGCTTCTCAGCGAACTCCCTGACTTCGTGGTGCCACGGCATATTCCACTTGTTGAGCCTCCTCCTCGAGTACCCCACCCACTCGTACGCTTTAGGCTCTACATAAGTCGGTTGGTACTTCTTTATCAACACCGAGAATTCCTCTAAGGTCCTCTCATCCATATTAAATCCTTTCATGAGGGGTATCCTCATTACAGTCGGGCATGAGAGTGACTGGAGGAGCTCGAGCGTCCTCATAAGCCTATTCCATGCATCTGGCCATAGTGGCCTAGTTATCTCAGAGTATAACTTCTCATTAGGAGCAGGAACTGTTACATAGAGTTGAGTGGGCTCTTTTTCTAGCCCCTCGATCCTCTCAGGTATAGTACCGTTGGTGACTATGAAAGTAGTCATCCCCCTCTTTGAGAAAGCCCCCACCAGCCCTCCTATAGATGGATAGAGTGTCGGCTCTCCAGTCAGCGATATAGCTGCGTGCTTAGGTTCCTCAGCTTCCCTAACCCAATCCTCATTGAAGACCCTCACGCCCTTATATCCCTGCACTAGCATCCTGTGAACTCTCACGCTCTCCTCAGCTATCTCCTCGGGATCGTCCCACTTACCCTCCGGGACCTCTACCCATCTCTGTGACATGGGCACATCGCTAGCGTTCAACCTCCAGCAGTAAACGCACTGCATATTGCAGAACGAAGCTGTAGGGGTCATCTGGATGCATCTCCAAGTCGGTATACCGAAGAATTTATTCTTGTAACAAGTCTTGCCCTTCATTATAGATTTCCTAAACCAATAGCAGGGCTTCACAGCTGAATGATTGAGGACGAATTTGTAGCCCTGCTTCTCCATCAACTTCCTCACGTGGGGTGGGGTGCTCACGCTCAGGGCCAACATCTTTTATCACATAATGTCACGTGCTACCGATAAAAATGATGTTGAGGGAGCAACTCAGGTTGGCGATTAGGGAAATGGAGGAACTCAATGAGATAAGGGAGGAGGCAATAAGGAACTCTAGAAGATGGATATCGATAGCTAGGAACTCCATATTGGACTCTAGGGAGTTCAGGAACCTTAAGAATGTTGAAAAGAGGTTATTAGAATCATTGAAGGATGTGAGAGAGTTCTTAGGGGAGCTTAAGTCGAAACCCGGCTTCTCTGAGTCAGCAGCAAGCGTAATACAAGATGCCGTCCAAGAGTTAGTCGAGGGGATAGTCCTCTGTAAGATATTGATGGGTGAGGAGGTGCCGAACCACATGGAGCTAGGTGTTGGGGCTAGGGAATACTTATTGGGGGTGAGTGATGTAATAGGGGAGCTCAGGAGGGTAGCTCTCCACTACCTGAAGGAGGGAAACGTTAGGGGGGCTGAGGAACTCATAGAGATCATGGAGGAGATATATGAGGAGATAAATTCCATCGCCTTCCCGGATTCTCTGATACCGCTGAGGAGGAAAGCGGATGAGGCTAGGATCATGATAGAGAAAACGATATCTGAGATAATATTCGTTAAAGCGAGCAGGAGGGATAGAATTGAGAGCAACTAGAATGGATCCCTTCGTGACATATTTGATAGTAGCTCTCGCGCTCCTCGGGGCGACTAAGAGGCCCGTGAAGGTCACGGAACTCGGGAGGCACATGGGGGTCTCGAGAGCGACACTATCAAGATGGGTTTCAAAGGCTGAGGAACTCGGATTTGTCAAAGTATCATCAAGGAAAGTACAGTTTATCCTATTGTCGGATAAAGCCCTAGATTTCCTCCTATCATTGAAGGAATCATTGGAAGGTGTTGAATGGGGAGAAGTAATGATAATGGGGGAAGTGTTCTCGGGTATGGGTGAAGGAGCTTATTACATGTCTAGGAAGGGATATTCAGTAGCTTTCGCTAAGATGATAGGCTACGAACCATATCCAGGGACCCTCAACTTGAGGGTGAGCGCTGAGGATACGAGAAAGATCGACGATTGGAGGAGGAGAGTGGTGCCTAAAGTAGTACAGGGATTCTCGGAGGAGGGGAGGACTTTTGGGGAGGTGGAAGTATACCCAGTGAAGATCAATAGCGAGATAGAAGCTTACTCGATATTCCCGAGGAGGAGGCATTACGGCCCCGATGTGTTAGAGATAATTCATAAAGAAAATCTCAGGGAGCTTCTTAGATTAAAGGATGGTGATTTTATAGCGATAACACTGAAAAACTGGTAATAAACTTCAATGATGACCCTGAAGGGCCTCATGACTTCATGATGAGGTCATCTTTCAGAAATGCCCCGAGGGGAGATGGCTCACCCTTGGCAGAGATTGATGAGGATCCTTGTGAACTCGTGAGGGGAAGATAGTGAATTCCGAAGGCTATTCAGAATTACATGTCCAGATCACTAGGTCCCTCTCACAACTCCGAGGACATCAGCATCTGCCGTAAGCATCACCTTCCTCACTTTTATACTGGACAGTTATCGAGGCACCGAAGCAGTCCAATCCATCCTCATATAGTTTAATTGCTTTAGCGGTACTCTAGTGGTCTATATGAGAGAGTTTACACGAGAAAAGTTCAAGGAAACTTGCCAGGGTTCAATGAAAGCTTCTCAAATGCTCCCTTTGGATACTAGGGATTTTTCTTGATTCCTCGCGATCAACTCTATCATCAGAGTATACTTTATACTTTTTCGTGAGACTAGCTCAGTTACACCCGTGATATGGAAAATCAAGAGCGAAATGTCCTGAAAATTGTTGAGGAGTGGGCCGGGTGGGACTCGAACCCACGACCTCCGCCGTGTGAGGGCGGCGTCATAGCCACTAGACCACCGGCCCCCTGCTTAATGATGCTCAAATTTTAAAAGTTTCCCTCGATTCAAAATAGTCACGATCACATCAAGAGAGCAATCCCCTCACAACGTGTCCTGTAGGACATCTCACGACTCCCCTGTAATATGGACAGAAGGAACAAGATGGGGAGTTGCCCCAGCAATCATATTCATTGCTCTCAGAGATCTGGCACCCCTCCCAAGCCGGGCAATCATGACATGATGGATAATTGGAGAGTTTCACGAATGATCTGAAAGTTACATAATCTTCTGAGAACCAAATTTCCCTTAGACTCCTCTCTCTCAAATTACCAAAGCTTATCTGCTTCACCTGGACTTCCTTTACCTCAATCCAGGCCCTATAGTCGTGGAGAGCGAAGAGGCAGGGGGAGACATCTCCCTCGTATGTTATAGCTAGGGAGTTCCCTTCGACGAAAGGGCACCACTTATCGCTCCTGTAATAAAACGAGGGGGCCAGTAGCTTCATGTTATTCGAAGTAGCGAGGATCCAGGACTCCCTCACGACCTCTGAGACGTGATCTACCTCAACCCTACCATATAGCTTTTCCTCACTCATCTGTTCGCTCGTAGGAATGAGGTTGGAGGTCAGTATTCCCCTTATGCCTAGCTCGGAGGCCCACTTCACTAAGGAGGGGAGAGCTTCGTAAGTATCCTTCAAGAGGACTGTAGAGATCCAGACCCTCACTCCTTCCTTAACTAGGGATCTCATGACATCATTCAGCCTCTCAAATTCGAACCCCCTCACTCTAGAGTATAACAAGGGATCGGAAGCTTCTAAGCTGACGAAAACGTTCGTGAAGTTCTCAGATACGCATTTCAGCTTGCTCCCTACGAGCGTACCGTTAGTCACGAGATTGAGCTCGAAATCCCTAGATGCAATACTCGAGAGTTCCTCGAATTTCGGATGGAAAGTAGGCTCCCCAAACCCATCGAACCATATGCTCTTAACTCCGATATCCTTGAGGTCAGAAAGTATTTTCCTAAAGAGATCTGAATCCATGAAGCCAGATCTCTCGAACCATCTCCTGTAACAGATCGTGCAATTCAAGTTGCACTCGTTAGTTAACTCGATGTGAGCTTCCTTAGGCGTTTCGAGATCGGGGATGAAGTAACCTCCCCTTATCCTTATCTTCATAAGGTGACCTGAGGGGAGGGAAATAAAAATTTTCATTGTGAGAGCTATTTCAATTAGTATAAAGTTGGGTCGAATGATGAATAACACATAAGTAAATAAGTTCAAATCTAGCGAGCTATAGAGCCTGAGGACTCCTTAATAGCATGATCTCATTCAGAGGGAGATGCTCCCTCAGCAGGAGAAGCCCTTAATATCGTAGCAGGGATCCCAAGTCTCTTAAATTCCTCTCTTAGCGCCTTAGATACTTTAGGGCAATCCTCACATAGGATGAGGATACTGGGGCCTGCTCCGCTTATCGAAACACCGAGAGCTCCGTTCTCAAAGGCTCTCTTCCTCAACTCATAGAATCCTGGGATCGATAGTGCCCTGCACTCATCTACGAAGGAGTAATTCATCCCCTCTCCGAAGATCCTCGCATCGTTCAAAGCTATACCTAGCATTAAGTGGGAGAGATGTAAGCAATGCCTTGAGAATTTATCTAAAGGCACTTCTCTCGGTATCAAATTCCTCATATACTCTGTTTTGTTCTCAGGGACGTCGATCCAAGGTATAGCTAGTAGGAACTCGAAGTCCGGTTTGAACTTGAGTATCTCCCTCCCTATTACGATGAGCCCACCGAAGAGGGAAGGAGCTACATTATCTGGATGTGCTGATCCAGAAGAAATCCTCTCACCCTCACTAGCTGCTTTAACTAACTCTTCATCTTTCAAAACGCCTCCGAATATGATATCTATGGCTCTCACAGTAGCAGCAGCGGAAGCGCCGCTGCTACCCAGCCCTCTCCTAGGGGGCACCCCCTTCCATATCCTTATCCTCGCATCTAACCTCTGCTCAGCCAACTTTAGAGCTGCTCTAGCAGCCTCAGCTGCGGAGTTCCTCTCTCCTAGAGGTATGGATCTCGAATAAGGCCCCCTGACGTCCACTACCCTGGCCCGGCCATCTCCTTTAATTAGCTCCACCTCGACTATATCGTAAAAAGCATTCAGGGCTAACCCCACTATATCATACCCGGGTCCCAAGTTAGCGCTAGAGCAGAAAGCCCTTACTCTCGTCCGATCACCCCCCTTATCTCCTCAACAGCTTCCTCTACACTAGATGCCTCGATGGGCTTCGGAGTGGGTATGATATCCGGGTCCTTCAACGCGTGGCCAGTGGCTATTAACACTACTCTCTCATCTTCAGCTATCTCCCTCCCTACGAGGTCGAGGTAAGCTGCATACGGAGCTGCTGACGCTGGCTCGACGCCTAACCCCATCCTCCCCAGCATCATCTGAGCTTCCAATATCTCCTGATCACTCACATCAATCGCTATACCGTCGCTCTCCTCAAGGGCTAGCAATGCCTTTGGCCAGTTCACCGGCTTCCCTATCCTTATGGCTGTAGCCACTGTCTCAGGCCTCTCGAAGAACTCCATCTTACCCTCTCTGAACGCCCTGACTATAGGGGACGCTCCGCGAGCTTGCACTCCCACGAGTCTGGGAAGCTTATTGATGAGCCCGAGGCTCTTGAGCTCCTTGAACCCCTTCCATACAGCCGATATATTACCAGCGTTACCCACTGGTAGAATTACCCAATCGGGAACGCCTAACTCATCCGATATCTCATAAGCTAAGGTCTTCTGCCCCTCCAACCTCCAGGGATTGAATGAATTGAGCGGATAAAGTCCTAATTCCTTCCCGGATGCCTCTATTACTGCCTCGAGGGCTTCATCGAAGGATCCGCTCACCTCTATTATTATGGCCCCGTGAAGGGAAGCTTGTGCGAGTTTCCCCTTAGCTACCTTACTCTTAGGTAGGACTATGAAGCTCTTCAAACCTGCTCTAGCAGCATAGGCTGACATAGAAGCAGCAGTATTCCCTGTAGAGGCACAGATAACGCTCTTAACCCCGATCTCTCTCGCTATGCTGATGGCGACTGACATGCCCCTGTCCTTGAATGATCCAGTCGGATTAGCTCCCTCGAACTTAATGAACAAGTTATCCCTGAGCTCTATGAGGGGAGTTCCTCCCTCTCCCATCGTCACTGGATGCCTCACTCTAGGGAGGAGCTCCTTATATCTCCAAACGCCGAACTTCCTGCTCCTGAAGTCCTCCCAAGAGGCCTCGACATCGATGAGCTTCGGTTCAAGCAGCCCCTCGCATGAGGGGCACCTCATCAACCAGGGATCCGGCTCATACGTAGCTCCGCAGTTTAAGCACCTGAGCGCGTAACTTCCGAGCATCGGGGGGAGCGCGTAAACTAGATTAATAACTTATCCCTCAATAATTCTTGGGTGTCACCTTGGACCCTATCGAGGCATATGAGAGGGTTAAATCATCGATATTGGAGCATCATAAGTGGTTCGATTCGTCCCTCCCGATGATAGCGAGCGAGAACGTCACTAGTCCAGCTGTTAGGAAGGCCATGACCTCAGATTTCGGTCATAGGTACGCTGAGGGATGGGTGGGGGAGAGAGTTTACGCGGGGACTAAGTACATAGATGAAGTAGAATCAATAGCAATGGAGCTCGTCAAGAGGCTTTTTAACGTTAAGTTCGCTGATGTAAGGCCAATAAGTGGTGTAGTCGCAAATTTAGCGGTATATACTGCATTCACTAACCCTGGTGATGTAGCTATGGCTCTCCCGATAACGAAGGGGGGGCATATAAGCATGGGACCCCTCAGGGGAAGCGAGGGTCAGTTCATCGGAGGGACTGCTGGAGCTGTCAGGGGGCTCGATGTCAGATACCTGGCTTTCGATGATCATAACATGAATGTAGATGTTGATAAGAGCATAAAGAGGATAGAGGAGAACAAGCCTAAGCTAGTGATACTTGGGGGGAGCGTGATACTCTTCCCTCATCCTGTTAAGGAGCTCTCTAATGTATGCAAGTCAATAGGAGCTCTTTTACATTATGATGCAGCTCATGTAGCTGGTCTCATAGCTGGGAAGCAATTCCAACAGCCTATGGAAGAAGGAGCAGACGTGATGACGATGAGCACTCATAAGACTTTCTTCGGACCTCAGCATGGGGCAGTCGTCACTAACGATGAGGAGAAATTTGAGAGGATAAAATTAGCTAATTTCCCCGGTCTCTTGAGCAATCACCACTTGCACTCTGTAGCAGCGTTAGCGCTCGCTGCAGCTGAGATGTTAGCATTCGGGGAGGATTATGCGAGAGCAGTAGTGAGGAATGCTAAAGCCCTAGCTCAAGCGCTCCATGATGAGGGCTTCTCAGTAGTAGCTGAGCATTTGGGCTTCACGCAATCTCATCAAGTACTCCTCGATGTGGACGCTCTGGGAGGGGGGTACAAATGCGAGAAGCTCCTGGAGGAAGCGAATATAATAGTGAATAGGAACTTACTGCCCTGGGACATAAAGAGAGGAAGGAGCTTCAAGGATCCCGGAGGCTTGAGGCTCGGTGTAGCTGAGTTGACGAGATTAGGGATGGGGGAGGAGGAGATGAGAAGGGTAGCTAAGCTCTACAGGAAGGTCCTCTTGGATAGGGAAGATCCTAAGAAAGTAGCTGAGGAAGTGAGCGAGCTGAGGAAGAAGTTCAGGAACGTCAAGTATGCGTTCGAGGAGGGTCCAGCTTACGAGTATTGAGGATCTAATAAAGGATAGGAGGAGAGGATCCCTAGAGATATTCGAGGACGCCCTTAATATCTTGATGAATATGGAAGATCCGTGCAATCATGCTTTAATGCTAGCTAGGGCCCACCCTGAGATGTCAGTTCTTGAGCATCTCGCTAGAGCTGCTTGCAGGGGCTCATTGATGAAGCTCCGTGATTTCTTCGAGAGCTCAAAAGGGAGGCTCATCAGGACGTGCTCGAAACATTTGAGTGAGCTAGGAGTTAGGAGAGTAGCTACGATAAGCAGGAGTTCCTCTGTCATAAACTGCATTAAAGAGTACGGCCCTGAGGAAGTGATAGTGAGCGAATCCCTTCCCGGAGGGGAAGGACTCGAGACAGCGAGGATCCTGAAGGAATATGGGTTCTCAGTGATATTGACTAGAGATTCCTTACTTCCCTGGATTTCCATGAAGAGAGGGGCTATTGGGCTAGTGGGAGCTGATAGAGTGACTAGGACTCATTTGATAAATAAAGCTGGTACTCTAGCTCTAGCATCGTCCCTAGGGACTGTAGCAGTAGCTGGCCTCCTGAAGCTGCAGGAGGGCCCTCATGAGATCAGAGAGCTCCTCAAAGATAGGCGGGGGCTGAGATACATAGAAGCTGCGTTCGATGAGACTCCATTAGAGAGGCTCAAATCCATACTATTCGAGGATATGGTCCTCACACATAAAGAAATAGGGAGAGCTTTCGATGAATTGAGGAAAATAATTGGTTAGATGGACCCCATGAAGAAACCGATTCCCAAGAAGAATCCCACTACGAGCATTATTATCCAAGCGACGAGAGCTATAGCTGCTGCTTGAAGCCAACCTACATTGAACCATGCTTTCAGTACCCATATCCAGAGGATGAGGACTATTATCCCCTCTATTACGCCTAAGGGTATTATAGAGAAGATGAGAGAGAGCACGAATTCTATTAGAGACCATACGAAAGCTAATGCCAGAACTGAGAGGATACCTTTCTCCTTATGTCTCGGAAGCACTATCTTCTGGGCGAGCCATATCACAAATGCGCTCACTACGAGTGTGATTATGAAGCTAAAGAGCTCGGGCATAAATAAATCCATGAGGAGTTGAGGGGGTACTTACTTATAATCCTTATCGATATTAGGGGTATGGGACCGTTGAAGGTGGAAATCCCTGAGCGTATAATAGAGGAGATATTGAGGCATGCGATAGAAGAGATGCCGAGGGAGGCTTGCGGCCTGCTCATAGGACGTATAGAGAGCTCGAGAGTCTTAGTGAGAGGTATTCATAAGGCCAGGAATGTGAGCGAGTCGCACACACTCTACGAAGTGGATCCCCGAGATACATATAGAGCTATAGAGGAGGCAGAGTCATCAGGCTTAGAGCTAATTGGAGTTTATCATAGTCATCCACTCGGATCCCCTGTACCCTCGAAGATCGATGAGGAGAGAGCGATCCCGGGCCTCATCTACCTCATAGTCTCAGGGGATGGGAGCTTTAAAGCGTTCAGATTAGTCGGGGATAGGTTCGAGGAACTCGAGATATCTCGATGTATTTCTTGAAGGATTGCATTGAAATCTTTATATTTTCAGGGGAGCCCCTCTCTGGATGAGCCTCCTCTACTCACTCGCGAACTCAGAGCTAACCGGGTCCGAGCTGAGATCTAACTTAGAGCTCATAGATAAGGTGCTATCCTGGGGATTGGACGGGAGGGTCGCGGAATTCATCAGAGAATATTCTTCCTACGGGGACCCCCCTTCAGAGCTATTGAACTCTGTTTTGAGGTCTAGGGGTGAGGTATCTATCGATTCAATGCTAGCCCATGTCTGCAGGGAGCTCGAGGAGAACAGGATGAAGTGCTATATAGCGGAGACTCGGGAAGATGCCAGAAAAATTGTAGGAGAAATCGTGGGGAGCGGGAAAATAGTCTTCAAATCTTTCGCTCTCACACTCGAGGAATGTAGCTTAGGTGAATATTTGGTTGAGGTAGGCAATGAAGTTTACGATACGGAGTACCCGTTCCTGCTCAAGGAGTTGAGAGGAGGAGAACTCAGTACCTACAGGGAGAAAATAGAGAGAGCTGATTTTGGGATCACAGATGCAGTAGCTCTCTCGGTGAATCCGGGGGCTCTCTTCCTCCTCCCGAGTAGCGGCTTAGAGAGGCTCATCTCAATGGCCCCACTGAAGCACATAGCTTTAGTGGGCATGGATCAGTTGGTCCCTAACTACGAGGAGGGTTTCAGGATCGTGGAGCTCGCGATGCTCAGTAAAGGTTACAATTACGCTAGCGTAGTCGGTGGTCCCAGTAAGACAGGTGATATAGAGAAGAAGGTAGTCTACGGCGCTCATGGGCCGAAGGAGGTCCACGTCATAATTCTAGATGATAGAAGGAGGGAGCACATGGGAAGAAGCCCCTTCAAAGATGTATTATCGCTACCCTCACTGGGAAAAATACCATGCCCTCAACTCTGGCCGTTCTGGAAGGAGATCCTTGGGATAGATCACTCTAAGGAGTTAGCGAAATATCTGATCGATAAGAGATTGACGGAATGCCTGGGTATGGACTTAGCTCCCTTAATGAAGCTCCTCTAACTGGAGGCCTCAAAAATGCTCGGATGAGGAGTTCAAATATTAAAGTCTGTTGAGGATCTCACCTCAATACTCACTGTATCCTCTCTTCCTGATCTCCCTGAGTATCTTCTGCTGATCTATCTGCATGGGACAGGCTTCCTTACATCTACCACAGAGGAGACATGCGAAGGAATGCTTTA
This sequence comes from uncultured Nitrososphaerota archaeon, assembly GCA_964519515.1. Lineage (GTDB taxonomy): Archaea > Korarchaeota > Korarchaeia > Korarchaeales > Korarchaeaceae > Korarchaeum. The sequence goes on along the minus strand of CAZFIJ010000020.1, from coordinate 10,620 downwards.
TAGCTTCATCTTTGCTTCCAGTTACGTACTCCCATATGACCCCTATCCCACCGGAGTAAACGGACTTCAACCCTCCCCAGTAACCGCCGACTATCCAGAAGACGGGGCATAAGTACTGGCAGGCCCCGCACCTGAGGCAGAGTAAAGCCTCTCTCAAAATGGGATCTCGGGAGCTCTCAACTCTCCCATTATCTAAGAATATCACATGAAGCTCTCTTGGGCCGAACTCATCTTTCTGAGGTCCCCTCACGATGTTAACGTACGATGACACCTTGTACCCGTTATACCTCGTTATGACTTCCACAGCCCTCCAAGCATCCAGCATCGTGGGTAAGACCTTCTCCATACCCACGAGTATCACATGCTTCCTCGGTAACGATATGGAGAGCCTAACATTAGATTCGTTCTCTATTATGAAACCGCATCCCTCGTCCGCAGCGAAGGCGTTCGCGCCACTAATCCCTATATCCGCTTCGAAGTACTTCCTCCTCAGGAACTTCCTGACGAGAGCTACCATGCTCTCTATATCGTCCTTATCGACTTCCTCCCCTAGGAAACTCCTCAGGAACTCAGCGACCCTCTCCCTAGTTAAATGGATGGATACCGATATGAAATGCATGGACTTTGGTCCTATGAACTGAACTAAGAACTCCCCTAAGTCGGTCTCGTAGACTTCCTTTCCTCTACTCGTTAAGTGTTCCCTCAGCCTCACTTCATCGCTCGTTATACTCTTCCCCTTCACTATGATCCTGCTATCGCCTACTATCTCATCTACGATCCTCCTAGCTTCATCAGGCGTCCTAGCTAAGTATGCGAAGCCACCGTTCCTCTCTACGCTCTCCATAGCGATTTGAGTGAGTTCCTCCATTCTCTCCAATGAGCGTTCCTTAACTTCCCTCACTCTATCAGCTAGCTCCCTCAGGTAAGGGTACTTTGAGAATACGCTCTTCCTCAGCTCCCAGTATGAGAGGTTAGCTCTATCGAGTGAGGTCCTCAAGAAACTATTGGAACTCGCCTCTATTAAGAGGGAGCTCACTTCCCTCAAGTTCATACGACCACCTCCGCGAGATCGAGTACTTCCAAGCCTCCAGCAACTTTCTTCAAGTTGAGGAGGCAGATGGGGCATGCGACCACTATCTTATCAGCTCCAGTTGACTTCAGTTCTTCTAACCTCTTTTCAGCTATTTTAGAAGCTAAATTCGGGAAAATAGATTCTATTGGTCCTCCACAACACCCAGTGAACTTCCTAGAGAATTCAGGTTCCCTCAAGATGACTCCAGCCTTTCGCAATAACTCCCTCATTTGCTCCGTGGAATCGCTCCACCTAGCTAGGTAGCAGGGATCGTGGAGCGTTACCTCAAGTCCCTTTCTCGTAGGCTCGTAACTCTTGAGGAGGATCTCAGAGTAATGGAATACCTCGACGTCTAAGTATTCAGTTAGATGGTACTTCAGCATGTAAGTACTGTGAGGATCGACAGTTATCACTTCTTTAGCTCCAGCTTCCCTTATTTTCTCTGCTATCCTCATCATCTGCTTCTCAAATAGTTCATCAAGTCCCAGATCGTGATAGAGGACGCCATTATAAGGCTCCTCCCTTAAACATGCGAATTTGACACCGGATTCCCTCAAAGCATATGCTATATTCTTCAATATATTGAGATATCTGCTCTTCTTTTTCATGAGCTTAATCGGAGCTGATACATCGATCCCCATGGAGAGAAAGGAAGCGTAGAGCTTCATGGAGAGATCCAGGAAGTTGGGCCCGATCGATTCGAGTCTCCTCAGGAGGTCTGAGAATAGCTCTATCTGAGGGGCCATCTGATACAAGCATCCTGTATAGAGGAGCACCTCCCCTCTCTCAGGTATATCCAGATCCTCAGCCCATTTTCCGCATTCCCTCTCACTCACGCCCAATGGGTTAGAGGTCCTCTTAATATTGCTCTCCAAGAGCTCCCTAAGTACTTCTAGCTCCATGCGAGCCTCGGATGAGCTGGTGTAGAAATAATTAAATGTGATCCTTCAGGATCTTCGCACAACGGCCCGCCCAGAAATGTAGGACTCAGCTCTGATATCCTAAATCTCTTTTAACGAAGAGTCCAGATCCTCTATCAAAATTTCCGGATCCTCGAGCCCAACTGAGAGTCTTATCAAGCTCTCATCTATTCCACTAGCCTCAATTAGATCCTCAGTCAAGTTAGAGGAAGCGGATTCATGAGGGATACTCACTAGCGATATAGAAGCTCCGAAGCTCGTAGCTCTCTTTATCCTCCCTAATTTCATTAAGAACTTCCTCGCATCCCCACTTATCCTGAAGGAAATTATCCCACCGAATCCCTTGAGGAGTCTCTTAGCTATTTGATGATCTCTATGCGTCTCCAATCCGGGGTATATCACCTCCCTCACCTTAGGATGATCTTGGAGCCATCTAGCTACAGTGAGTGCAGTCTCGCAATGTCTCTTCATCCTGAGCTCAAGCGTTTTAATCCCTCTAATTACTAGGAATGCCCTGAAAGGATCTAATATACTCCCTAGGATCCTCCTCCATTCCCATAACTCAGATAACTCATTGCCGGATATCACCCCTCCTAAGATATCGTTCGTACCACTTAGGTACTTAGTAGCGCTTTGTATCGATAGATCTGAGAAAAGAGAAGGCTTTAAGAGGATAGGGGTTGCAGATGTGTTATCTATAACCAATTCAGCGCTCTTATCTATGCAGGAATCCCTCAGCGTCTCCAAATCAGGTACTCTGAGCAGTGGATTCGTTATCGATTCAGTGAAAACCAAGCTCCCCGGCTTTATATGATCCTCGAGGTGATCAGTGCTGCATATCTCGACATCAAACCCCATAGCCTTTAAGCGGAGCGCCAAACCCACTGTAGCTGAGTAGGAATCTAAATTCACCACTATCTTCTTCTTATACCTCGATAGGAAGAGCGTTGAGATAGATGCCATCCCGCTGTTGAAAGCTAAGCAGTCATCGTATCCATCGAGGGAAGCCACTATCCTCTCGAGCTCCTCTACCGTCGGGTTCTCTTCTCTCGAGTACTTCAACTCTCTACCCCTCCGAGAGATGTTAGGTTTTCCTGAAGGTAGAGGATTCTGGAATGTAGCTGTCATGTATATTGGGACCTCAATGGGTGAGAAATCGGACATAGTAAGAGCGAGGATCACTGACTTAAAAGTTTAAATAATAAATGATTCCAATAGGAATATGCTCAGGGACCTGGGCTCACTCGGGAAGGAGAGGAAGTTGCTCGGGATAAGTCAAAGGGAGTTAGCAAAAATGGCTGGAGTGAGCCAGTCTCTCATTTCGAAGGTAGAGAATGGTCAACTGGTCCCGAATTATGATGTGGCTTTGAGGATAATCAGAGCTCTCGAGCTCGTGAGAGAGAAGAAAGGTTTCTCTAGAGCTAAGGAGATAATGAGCTCCCCTGTCGTAAGTGTCTCCCCCAAGGATAACTTGAGAAAGGCGATATCCCTCATGGAGGAGCACGGTATATCTCAACTTCCAGTGATCTCGAATGGGAAGGTCGTAGGTTCGTTGACAGAGGAAACGATAATAAATAAGATGGGCTCGATATCGATGGAGACACCAGTAGAGGAAGTCATGGGGAGCCCATTCCCGATATTCCCCTCAGATACGTCTGTCGCATTGATAAAGGAGGCGCTCCTCTATTATCAAGCGGTCTTGATACAAGAGAACGGAGGTATAGTGGGGATAATCACGAAATCGGATCTCGTGAGGAACTTGGAGAGGATCTGATGATCAAGTATATGATTATAGCTTCAGCTATTGAGAAGGCTATATCGAGAGTAGGGTAGCTCGAGATCCATCTAGTTATGAAGCCCTCAATGAATGCAGCGTAGAGGAGGAGGATATAGGAGAGGATTACGAGGTCAACGGACTCCATAGCAGCTTCCCTAGCTCGAGGCCACTTCTTACTATCTAACATATACCTGGAGATCCTGATGCCTACAGCAGTAGAGACGAAGATAGAGAAGAGCTCCGGCACTCCATGCGGGAGTATGAGGAGGAGGGCCTTAAAGGGATCGCTCGAGATCGATAGGACGAACCCAACTAAGAAACCGTTTACCATTAAGGTGACGAATGGCATGAAGATCAAGGGAGCTAAGCCGAGCGTAGCCAGGACGACCCTGAGATTATTCAGGAATATCAAGATCGATAGTGTCAGAGGGCTCTCCTCACTCGGTATCACATCCCTCCCGAAGATCTCCTTGATTAAGCTCTCCATCCACTCCGGTCTCAGATAGTAAGCTAGGATCGATGAGAGTAAGAAGAGAGCGACAGATAGCAGGAAGTAAGAGGACGATCTCATGAAGCCACTTCCCCAGGAGAATCTAATTTTACCCTCTCCCTCAGCTTTTTTGTAAAAGGCTCTTATTATCCTAGCTCTGTTCCTCAGGATCTCGCTACATTCCCCTGAGCAGAACTCGGATGCTGCTTCATATATCCTAGCGATGCCATCAGCCCCTGCTGTCGCGAGCTGCAGTGAGGGATTCGATATGAAGTACGCTACGCTATCTGCTAGCTCCTTCTCCCCTAAGATCCCAGTTACATACTCCCTTATTTCAGCTCTAGAGATCCCTTGGGGCTTAATCTCCAGGCTCTCAAGCTCAAGAGCCACAGCCTTAACTATGCTTTCCCCTATCTCTTTCCCTAGCCTAGATCCTGGGGGAGGAAGCTCGATCCTGACGAATTTCTTTGAGACAACAGCTGTATTAGCTAGTAGATCTCCGATCCTCCTCCCCCCTCTCATCAGGAACAATGGTAAGTAGAGAACTAAGATGTCCGCTAATCTGAAAGCATTCCTGAGGAAAGACTCTCTCAGAGAGAGGTTACACATCCTATTCAAGGATATTACTTTGAGATCGAGGGCTCTCTTTCCTACGGTCGTGGAGAAAATACCCTCTAACAGCGTGAAGTATAAAATCAAAGTTAAAGTCGCGGTTGATGAGGTCAATATAATGTTCATCAGACTCTGTTGTATGAGTAAAAGGATGATTAATGGCATTTGAATTATGGTTATCACAATTAAGTCTATTAAATGGGCTAAAAACCTCTCAGCATTCTCAGATGGTCTCAGGAAAGCGAGGGGATCCTCATGCATATGGGAGGGCGTCATGTCGCTTCAACACTCCTTACCGGAAAGATAAAAAAGAGTATCGGTCCATTAATCATATGAGCGCAAAGGTATCCGTCTACTATACTCCTGAGTGCCCGGCTGACGAGTTCCTGAGGGAGTTGAAGGAGACGTTATCTGAGGCAGGTATATCTTATGAGATAGAGGAGATAGTTTTAGCGAGTGATGATGAGGCAGTGGAGCACAAAGTCCTCGGAGTACCGACTGTGAGGATAAACGGCGTAGATGTAGATCCTAACTTTGAGGATAAAGGATTTTACAGAGCTGCGTGCACTAGGCTGTATAAGTGGAAAGGTGGTGTCTACAGCTTCCCCCCGAAGGAGATGATATTAGAAGCCCTGAAGAGATTGGGAGTCCAAAAATGATTTCTGAGTTAGAAGAGGAGATACGAGAGTTCTTGAAATCGGAGAAACTCATCAGGATATTTGAATATCTCAAGGGAGATCCTAGGATAAGTGGTCTCCTGGAGATGTCGAATATAGTCCTAGTTCACAGGCTCAAGTATAACGATCACGGTATGATGCACGCTATGATAACTACTAGGAACTCCCTGAAGATCCTAGATATATTATCGAGTGAAGTAGTTAACGAAGATTGGCGTGACCTCGAGGATTCTAAACTCATAGTCATGACCGCTAGCTTCCTCCACGACATAGGGAACTCTGTTATGAGAGAGGAGCATGAAGTACTCAGCGTTATCCTCGCTAAACCCTTCGTAGACGAGATACTCTCTGATTTTTATGATGATAGTTCGAAGGCTGTTAAAATAGGCAGCATGATATACGAAGCGATAATGTGTCACATGGGGAGGTTCGAGCCTACAAGCGTAGAAGCTGGTATAGTGGCGACAGCTGATGGATGTGATATGGAGAAGGAGAGAGCTAGGCTACCCTTCCAACTGGGCCGTCATGATATCCATAAGTTCTCAGCTTTAGCTGTCGAGAGGGTCGGTATAGGGAGGGGTGAGGAGAAGCCCCTGAGGATAACTGTGGGCATGAAGGACCCCAGCGGGACCTTCCAGATAGAGGAGATACTCTTGAGGAAGATAAGGGGGACGAAATTCGAGAGGTTTGTGGAGGTATACGCTGATATAATGGGCTCCGAGAGGATAAGGTTCATTTAAGAGATCTCCCATTCTCCGCTATCCCTGAAATCTCTCAGCTACCTTGAGTAAGAAGGCTGCAGAAACTATAATAGAACTGAGTTGCGATCCCTCTAAGCAGAACTTGAATGAGTCCTCTATTCTATCAGCCATCTCCAAGAAGAAATCTGGATATCCTCTAGTCGCTGAGTACTCAGCTAAGCTTCTCGACCCATCCCATTCAGGTGCTATGAGCTTCATCACGCTTATCGATATTTCCCTGATGATACTCAATGCCCTCTCCTCATCGTAAGCCGCTAGCTTTTTAGCTTCCTCGAATTCCCTCCTCAAGGAACTTATCACCAATATCCCCTGCCCCTCCTCGGTCTCCTCCTGGGGACCGGCCTCTCGTAGAGGTAGCTGTTGAAGAAGCCGGAAGCTACGAGTAGGATCGTCAGGAGGAGGGCTAGATACTTCCCTATCCCCTCCCCCCATTTCACGTAATTCTGCCCTACATCCGATTGGAATGTGAGGAAAGCCGACCTAGGGGCCTCTAAAGCGAGAAAGGAGAACTCGTAGAATAGGAAAGAGAGGAAAGCAAATGCTGCAGCTATGAAATAAGCTCTTGAGGACTTACTGAATATCGCATAAATTGTGGAGAGGAGAGATAGTGAGATAAAGAGCGTGCATAACGTTAAGAAGAATTTAGAGATGCCTATCCTATAAGATGCACCTGGAGGAATCCTTCCTTCCTCAGATAACCACTTAAATATATCTAGGGATAATGAGAGAGAGGACCTGTTTCCTGAGGACCATACGAAGGTTATAGGATTACCATCGTACTTGAAATAACCACCGACGTTAGGCAGGTAGCAATCCATCCACCACCAAGTCGATGTGAGCGTCAAGAGGAGCAGGATAAGGGAGGTAACCCCCAGCCAGTTCATCAGTACGCACCAGCATCGTAGTGCATGAGAGCGTAAAAAAGTTCCTCCTCAGGGCCTAAGTTGTGAGATTCGGGAAGCGAGCTAAAGATGACAACTCCCAGGGTTCGATATCCCGAATGGAACTTCTCCATAATTCCCTTACCTTAGACCTCTTAAAACGTAGCACTTCCTTCATCTACCCATTTTAAAAAGAAGGGATATAGCTAAGTACTATGCTCACCCTAGAGTCCCTCAAGCTGGACATGGGGAAAGTTAAGGAGATAATATCGGGATTCATCAAGGGCATGGTAGCGGGGTCAAGGACGGGAGGTATTGTCTTAGGGATAAGCGGGGGTGTGGATTCAGCAGTACTGACTAAGCTATGCGTCGATGCTTTGGGGAGCGAGAGGGTATTCGGGCTGATACTCCCAGATACTAGGGTGACTCCGGAAGAAGATATTAGGGATGCAATAGATTTAGCGGAATCTTTTAAAATAAAGTACTGGAAAAAGGATATAGATGATATCATAGATTCTTATAAAAGATCCGAATTTTACATATATGATCATAAGCTAGCCCTCGGGAACTTGAGGGCTAGAGTGAGGATGTCCCTCCTGTACTACGTGGCCAATTCGAGGAACTTGCTAGTCGCTGGGAGCAGTGATAGGAGTGAGTTACTCATAGGATACTTCACCAAATATGGGGATGGGGGCGCGGATCTCCTGCCTATAGGGGATCTATATAAGACGCAAGTCAGGTGGATGGCTGAGTGGTTAGGTTTACCAGAGCATATAGTGAAGAAACCAAGCAGCCCAAGGCTTTGGGAGGGCCAGATGGCTGAAGAAGAAATAGGAATACCATATGAAAGAATAGATCTGATTCTTCATGGCTTATTTGACCTTAGGATGGATATAGATTCTCTCAGGGAGGAGTTCGGATCTGATGTAGACAAGATAATGGAGATGCATTCTAAGAGCGCTCATAAGAGGGCAATGCCTCCGATAGCTAGGGTAAGAATTTGAGGCTCGAGGATTTAGCTGAGGAGATATTGAGATGTGAGAAATGCCCCCTCCACTTGAATAGAAAGAGAGCAGTTCCTGGGGAGGGGAATCCAAATTCGAGGATAATGTTCATAGGAGAAGCTCCAGGGAGAAATGAGGATGAGATGGGGAGGCCCTTCGTCGGGGCCGCAGGTAAGCTACTGGAGGAGCTGCTGAGCTCAATAGGGCTCAGGAGGCAGGACGTATTCATAACGAACGTCGTGAAATGCAGGCCCCCAAACAATAGAGATCCTAGGCTCGAGGAAATAGAGGCGTGCCTCCCCTATCTCAAAGCTCAGATCGAACTGATCGATCCCGAGATATTGGTCCCCTTGGGGAGGCACAGCGTAGGGGTCCTCCTCGGGAGGATAGGGGATGTCTCGATAATGAGAGTTAGAGGTAAGGTATATGAGGTCGAAGTATTCGGAACTTCGAGGAAAGTACTGCCCACTCTCCATCCAGCAGCTGCTCTCTACAATCCGGGGCTGAAACCCCTCATAAGGGAGGACTTCGAGAGACTGAGATCATTGATCTCAAGTGGGCTGGAGAGATGGCTCTGAAAATCTTGGAATCCTCCCCTTTATTCCGTTGAATTGATCATTTGGATGCCTGAAATAATGGAACTGCTCAAATTTCATCCTTTGCATTCATTTCAGCAATAACGGATTTATTAGGTGGGTGATCCTAGAGTCTCATGCTAGAGGAAGTAATATCTAAGATCTCAGAGGGAAAGGTCAAGAGGGTCGAGCTCGAGTACGTCGATATGCTCGGTTACTTGAGGAGCTGCTTGCTATCAGCTGAGAAGTTCTTGGAATCCAGGACTGGATCCTTCGATGCTAGTAGCATCAAGATATCGAGCATAAGCGATAGTGATGCTCTCCTAATCCCAGATCCCTCTACATCGATAGTAGTAGGGGAGGACTGCAGGATGCTCTGCGAGATATGGGAGGGGATGGGGAGCAGAAGGTCCTCTAAGGATCCGAGGTTCATCGCTAGGAGAACTGAGGAATTCCTACTCTCAGAAGGATATAGAGGTCGCTTAGGGGTTGAGATAGAATTCTTCATTCTCAATGAAGAATTGAAACCCATCTCAAACGGTTGGAACGGTAGGAAGAATTACATGATCTCACCACCCCTCGATCCGCTGAGGGATTTCGAGATAGAGGCAATGGAGAGGTTATCCGAAGTACAACTCAAGCCCGAGGTGATCCATCATGAGGTCTCAACTGGCCAGCTCGAGGTCTCATTAGCTTCAGATAGCTTACTGAGGGCAGCTGATTCCACGATAAGGGCTAAGAGGGAGATAAGGGAAGTAGCTACTAAAATGAGTTTCATAGCGACATTCATGCCTAAGCCCGTCCCCGGGATGAACGGGAGCGGTATGCACTTTCATATGAGCTTATGGGATGATAAGGAGAACTTATTCTACGATCCAAATGATGAGTATGCCGAGTTGAGTCAATTGGCTAGGTACTTCATAGGAGGCATTATAGAGCATATAAGCTCACTTACGGCTCTGGTAGCGCCCACTGTGAATAGCTACAGGAGACTCATACCTGGATTCGAGGCCCCTGTTTACGCGAGTTGGGGAAGAGGGAATAGGAGCGCTGCTATAAGGATTCCAGTGTATAAGAGGGGATCATCTAGATCAAAGAGGATAGAGTTCAGAGTGCCCGATCCTAGTTGCAATCCTTACTTAGCCTTCTCAGCTACTTTCATGGCTGGTATAGATGGGATCAGGAGGAAATTAGACCCCGGGGATCCGATCGACTTCAACGTCTATGAGAGGAATGAGGGGTTAAAGAGGTTACCGAGGAGCTTAAATGAGGCTCTTGATGAATTAGAGAGCGATAATTCCTATCTAAGACCAGTTTTCGGGAGCGATATTTTGGAAAGTTACTTAGAGATGAAGAGGAGGGAGGCCATGGAGCTGAGCCAGTGGCCGAGTGAAGCTGAGTACGAGAACTACCTCTACGTATGATTCGTCTATCATCTAAATATTTTAAGGCGAGCTGGAGTTCCTTCATGCATCAAACTTATAAGCCTCTCCCACTCAGCGTACCGATGATGCCCAAGAGCATGCATATCTTCCTCTTGATATCCCTACTGACCTTGAGCCTCATTCCGCTCTACGCAGTTGATTTCGATATAAGCATATCACCGACTTACGCTAGGATAAGGGCTGGGGAGACCGCTAGCTTCACAGTGCGTCTGATAAAGCTAGATCCAGCTTTCTCGAGAGATGTATATCTCACAGTCTTCTACGAGCCTCCATCTAGTTCTGTCAGCTTCCTTGATAATCCCCTTAGGCCTGGAGTTGTTGAAACAACGATAATGAAGGTGATAACTTCTGAGAGAACTCCTCCAGGGACTTACACTATAACTGTGAGGGGGAGGGATACGTCAGG
>CAZFIJ010000019.1:0-7345 GCA_964519515.1 uncultured Nitrososphaerota archaeon | reverse complement strand
TAGCTATAGGGGACGGAGGCAATGAAGTCGGGATGGGTAACATAAGGGAAGCAGTTGAGAGGGACGTCCCGAATGGGGAGAAGATAGCCGCTGTATCGAGGGTGGATCGATTGATATGCGCTGCAGTCAGCAACTGGGGAGGATATGGGCTCTCAGCTGCTCTCTCAATGATAGGAGGAGTGAAGGAAGCCCTCCACACACCGGAGCAAGAGGAACTAATGCTCAGGAATATCTTAGAGGCTGGAGCTGTCGATGGGGTCACTGGGAAGAGGGAGGAGTCCGTGGACAACATACCTATGAAAGTGCACTCCTCGATCATCAGGATACTGGAGGGCTTGATCAAGAAGTGATGGATTCGATTCTGAGATGATTGGAGGGCTTAGGAACGTGCGGTTCGCGGGCATGAGCGTCTCTCCGGAGCTCACGTATTTTAATCGATTTATACACTTCTCGCCCCAATATTTTATATAAGTTGACTAGTTTTACGTTAGGTGGATAAGTTGGCCCTCCGCCTCAAAGTCGGGAAGAGGGGTTGCGTGATCCTGCCTAAGGCTGTGAGAGAGGCTCTCGGAATAGAGGAGGGAGACGAACTACTAGTTGAGGTAGGGGATAGTATCATCTTAAAACCTCTGAAAAGAAAGATTGACGCAGATAAATTGAGGGAAGCTATGAGGATGCATCTAGAGGACCTGAAGAGAGTTCAAGGGAGGAGGGAGCCAGAGCCCGGGGAGCTAGCGGGAGCATATCTGGAGAAGGAGTTTGAAGATGAGGGCATTCATTAATGCACCTCTCTTCATCTACCTCAACGCTGTTGAGAGGAGAGTTGAGATCCCTATATGGGGAATTTAGAGGTATTAGCAGGATGTAGAGCTTATACTGATGTATTAGTTCTGGATGGGGTGAGATACATAAGTGAGAGGAAATAGGCATTCCTCACGAGTCTCCATGAGGTTCATAGGATCTTCCGTCCTGCCATAAGTCACACTGATAAGTTTGGGAGAGGCTGAGTATGAGTACGCGATGGAGTTGATGGAGATGGGCCTCAGGCCCTCCGATGCCTCACATGCCGGAGCCATGAGGAGCAGTGGAGTTAGCCTTATCATCGGTGAGGATAGGGATTTCGACAGAATAGAAGGTATTAAGAGGATCTGGATGAACTAATCTCATCTCTATCAACTCGAGTCTCTCGTCAAGTGGCCCCTTATCGTGGGCACGCTCCCTCTAGGGGAATCATAGATTCTATAATTTAATCATTAGACTCGAAAGTGCCCTCCTAAATCAAATAATACTCTCCAGCGTCAGGATCGTAATCCTCAACTATAAAAATTGGGAGGTCAGTCCAGATATATCCTCAAATCCTCAACTACAGCTGATGGTATGGGCAGATCCTTCATAGTGAAGAGGCCCGGAGGAGCATTTATGACCTTGGGTATCATGTTTATCACGACCGCAACAGTACCTATGTCACCGTGGACTCCCCCTATCTTCTTCTCCTCTATCCTGGGTGTGCCCTCTATTATCACCGTATCGTGCTCCTCCTCGACTAAAGCGTGAGATACGAACTCGAGCACTATAACGGGTTTCCCGTCCTTTATCCCATGGGCTACGCTCTTCAGCCCCGCTACTTGACCTGGCTTAACTGTGACGTAAGCCTGAACTTCCTTATCAGCTATAACTGGCTCAGGCGGGAATTCCTTTATCTCATCTAGCTTCCAGCCTAATGCAGCAGCTATCATAGCTATGGATTCCGTCAATCCAACGTGACCCGTTATCTTCTTCTCCTCTATCATCTTCTTGAACTCTTCAGGCGATAACCCAGTCCCTATCTTCTTCTGATAGGGTATCCTCCTCTTCTTAGAGTCCATCATCCTTATCACTTTGATGCTATCTACTCTAGTGCAAGCTCCAGTCAGCATTATCGGGAGGGCGTCCATCAAATAGCCAGGATTTATCCCCGTGCCCAATACAGTGACACCATAATCCTTAGCTAACGTATCTATCTTCGCTGAGAGCTCTGGGTAACGATAGTATGGGTATGAGAGTTCCTCACACGTAGATATCACATTAACGCAGTGTTTTATGCAAGACTCTATCTGAGGGTAGACATCAGGCAGGTAGGATTTCGTGGCTATCACAGCTATATCAGCCTTCACTTCATCCAGTAGCTTGTCTAAGTCATCCCTCACAGTGACTCCCAGCTTCTTATCCAATTCGAGCACTTCCCCCAGATCCTTCCCGATCAGATCAGGGGCTACGTCCACAGCCCCTACTATCTTCACGCCTTTCTTCTCGAGCAAGCCCTTCGCTATGGCCTTGCCTATGGGACCGAGGCCCACGCAGACTACCCTCAGCTCCTCCATAATAGCACCCCTGCGTAGGGACAAGGAAAATAAAAAGGTTTTTTTGGTAAATAAAATTAACAAAAAATTATATCAGGAGGAGCTTCCCGTAACCTGAGATCGGCTCCTTATACCCTAACCTCCTGAGCATAGCCCAGAGAGTAGCCGTGTTGCTCGAGAAGACGGGCTTCCCCATCTTCCTCTCTAAATAGTCTATAGCAGCTATCGTAGGCAAGTTAGTGCAGCTTATGAATATACCATCCGCTCCCTCATGCCTGAGCCCCTCTACTAATGAGATCAAAGTTTCCTCACTGACTCTCCCTATCTCAAGGTTATCCTTAAGTCTCAATGCCCTCAAATCGATTACTTCAAATCCATTTTTCTCTAGGAATTCCTCCTCCTTCTCATTTATCTCATCTATATATGGAGTGGCTGCCGCCACTCTCCCGATCCCCAGAGCCCTGAGGGCCCTCAGGACAGCTCCTGAAGTAGCTACAGCTGGGACACCTGAGACAGATTCCAATCTCCTCTCAAGCATCTCATCATGCCCAACCCCTCTTATCAAGCTCCCGCTAGTGCATCCATAACCTATTATATCTACTCCCGCATCCTTAAGCTTCAGAGCTTCATACTCAGCCTCTTTCTCCATCTCCTCGAGCCCGCTCACGGTCACTTCCTTGAGCCTCATCCTAGCGGTGTGCAGTGAGAATCCTCTGGGGAGCATCTCCCTGAATTCTATCTCCATCGTGGTATTAGAGGAGGGGATTATCAGACCCATCCTCATGAAAATCACCTCTCACATACCTAAGTAAGCCTTCTTAACGTCAGGATCTGCCATAAGTTCCTTACTGCTCCCTACTTTCACTATCCTCCCCGTCTCCAGGACGTAAGCCTTATCGCTATGGAGTAAAGCCTGTCTGACGTTCTGCTCGACTAAGAATATAGTATAGCCGCTCTCCCTCAAGTCCTTTATCAGCCTGAATAAGTCAGCCACTACCTTAGGAGCTAAGCCCAAGCTCATCTCATCTATCATCAATATCTTAGGCCTCAGCATGAGGCCCCTAGCTATAGCTAACATCTGCTGCTCCCCTCCGCTCAGAGTCCTAGCTAGTTGCTCCCTCCTCTCCTTCAACCTGGGGAATAGATTGAAGACGAACTCCAAGGAGTCATTGAAGTGCTTCCTAGCTTCTTTCGTGTAAGCAGCTGCCTTTAAGTTCTCTATGACTTTCATGTCCGGGAATAACCTCCTCCCCTCGGGGATGTGAGCTATACCCAGCTCTACTCTCTTATGGGGCTCTAGCTCAGTTATATCCTCCCCAGAGAAGTATATCTTACCTTTCTTTATGGGTAGCACTCCGGAGATAGCTCTCAAGGTGGTCGTCTTCCCAGCCCCATTGCTCCCAACTAAGCAAGTTATCTCCCCTTTCTCAGCTGCTAGAGAGACCCCCCAAAGGACTTGGGTCTCACCATAAGCGACCTCGAGATCCCTCACCTCTAACAAAACCATCTCCTCACCCCCCTACTCTATACCTCCCAGATATGCCTCTATGACCCTCGGATCGTTCGATACCTCTTCCTTCGGTCCATCGGCTATCTTCTCCCCGTAATGAAGTACGACTAACCTATCCACGAGGCCCATTATGAACTTCATCACGTGCTCTATGACTATCATAGTTATCCCCTCGGCATTGAGCTTCCTGAGCAGGGAGATCATGCCCTCTATCTCGACAGGGTTGAGGCCTGCTGCTACTTCATCTAAGAGGAGGAGCTTCGGCTCGAGCACTAATGCCCTTGCAAGCTCTAGCTTTTTCTTCTCTACGACGTTGAGGGATCCTGCGAGTAAATCTGACTTATCTGATAGCCCTACAATATCTAATGCGGCTTTCGACTTCTCTAAAGCCTCCTCTAATCTCTTATGCTTCATGAAAGCTCCAGTGAGCACGTTCTCAAATACCGTGAGGTTAGATAGCGGTTTGACTATCTGGAAGGTCCTAGCTACGCCTAGAGGCGTTATCTTGTACGGAGGTAGCCCAGTGATGTCCTTGCCCATGTAAAACACTTTGCCCTCCTCCGGCTTCAAGTAACCAGTGATGACGTTGAGCAGAGTGGTCTTTCCCGCCCCATTGGGGCCTATTAATCCCAATATCTCCCCCTCATTCACTTCCATCGTCACGTTCCTCAAAGCGACTAGGCCGCCGAACCTCTTAGTTACGTTATCCACTTTGAGCATCTTCCTACCCCCGCTTGATATATCCCTTGGACTCCAACCAACCTACGACGCCCCTAGGGACTCTCAACGATATGAAGAACAATATTATCCCGGCTACGAGGAAGTGGAGCCCGAAGTACCTCGGGAAAGCCGTGACTATGTTCGATCTGACGTACTCGAATATAGGGACGAATATGAAGGAGCCCACGACGGGGCCCCAGAAGGTGTACATACCTCCGAGGAGGGACGCTATGACAGGGTATATCGAGATCAGGAGGATGTCGAAGACGCAGTACGGGTCGACGAACCTGAACCTCACTGTGTATATTCCTCCAGCTATTCCCATGAAGAATGAGCTGACTAACATCGCTAGGACCTTGTATTTGAATGGGTTTATCCCTAGGGACATAGCGGTCTCCTCATCCTCCCTTATAGCTTGCAAGTAGTATCCTATATCCCTCTTCACGAGGTACCTCATCACTAAGAGCTCTAAAGCTAAGTAAGCTAAAGCTAAGTAGATGTAATAATAAGCTCCAGCGTACCTGAGGTAGTAGAACTCCTTCTCAGGCGGGACTATAGGTACTTGGAGTCCCGCAGCTCTCCCAGGCGCGAACTCCTGGAAGAGGAGGAGGAAGATCGTTACCATAGCTAGAGTCGAGAGAGAGAACCAATGACTCCTCAACCTGAATAAGAAGCTCAATCCGAGACCAGTGAGAGCAGCTAGTACTCCACCTATCGGTATCCCTATCCAAGGGGTGACCTCGTAGAATAAGAGGAGGATCATCGTCGTGTAAGCTCCCACCCCGAAGAATACAGCATGACCAAAGCTCACTTGACCAGCGTATCCACCTAAGAAGTTCCAAGCCATCGACATTATAGAGTAGAGGACGCAGAAGAAAAGAGCTGCAGCAGCGAACCCTAGATCGAGTATCATGAATACGATCGGGAGGACTAAGAGCAGAGCTATTATTATCAATGCTAATAATTTGGATCTCAAGGGCTCACCTCCCGAACATCCCCTTCGGTCTGAATATGAGTATTAAGATGAATACTATGAAAGCAGCTAGTGTCTTCAGGGAGGGGGATATGAATAAGGCGCTTATAGTCTCTACGAGCCCTATTATGATCCCGCCTAAGTAGGCACCGAAGATGCTCCCGAAACCTCCGAAGACAACTGAGATGAAAGCTATCATGGTGAAGAATGCACCCATTTCGGGGTAAATTGGGTAGAATAGAGATAGGAGGACCCCTCCTATGGCGGAGATGCCGACTCCCAATCCGAATGCGAGTCTGTACATGTACTTAATATCTATCCCATGTAGCTGTGCTGCGAGCATATCTTGAGCGGTAGCTTTGAGTGCGGCCCCTAAGAACGTCCTGCTCATGAAGAGGTAGAGCAGAAAAGCCACTATAAGCGAGACTGCTAGTGATATGAGTTGAGGGACTGAGACTGAGATGGATCCGAACCTTATGAATAGATCCCTGTAGGGTACTTCAACTACTCTAGTGTAGGGTCCCATGAAGACCTCAAGTCCATACCTGATTATCAAGAGAAGCGAGAATGTCGTAGTTATCTGGCTGAGCACTGGTGCCCTTAGTATCGGCTCTATAGCTACCCTCTGGGTGAGCACTCCTATTAGGAAGATGATACCGAAGATCAAGATTAGGGAGATGAGTGGATCTATACCGAAGGAATTGAGGAGCAAGAAGCCTATGAATGCCCCTAGGGCCATGAAATCAGCTTGAGCGAAATTTATCACGTTCATGATTCCCCATATTATGGCTAGTCCGAGGGCGACTAAGGCGTAAATACTCCCTATAACTAGACCGGAGACCAAAGCTCCGATAATAGACCCTAACTCAACTACCATAGCTCACACCTCGGAAAAAATATTTAGAGGGGGAGATCTTACCTCTTCTCCCAGGACGGGAACGGGAATATTATAGGCTTCGTAGCTACCTCGATCGGGTAAACGGTGTGGTACTTCCCATCGTCAGGGCTCATCTGGACTATTATCCCCCTAGCCAGTATGTTCTGCCCCTTCTCATCGAATTTTATTCCAGCCCAAGGCATTATTATCTTATCGGGAGAGACGTCCATCTTAGCTAACGCATCCCTTATCGCTCTCCTGAAGGCCTCTAAGTCAGTTGGGCTCGCTACCTTTGCTGCCTCTTCAATAGCCCAGTAGAGGACCCAAGTTCCCGTGTAATCCCTAGCTGAGTTCCCGTTCAAGTTGACCCCGTACTTCGCACTATATTCATCGTTCACTTTCTTCAACTCGGGTATCTTCTCCAGTAAGTCCCAATTGAATACCTCCCTACTGAAGAAGTAATAGCCATCTTTCCCTATCTGCTGCACATATGCGGGATCTATGAAACCAGCGTCCTGCGCGAGAGCTACCTTCGGAGCGAAGTTCTTAGCTTTCATCGTCCTCACTAACAGGATTCCATCATTAGTATATGCAGCTATTAGTAAGACATCGGGATTCGCTGCCTTGAGCTTCTCGACTTCGCTATCTAGTGAAGTCACAGTAGCAGCGTGATAGCTGACCTCAGCCACTATCTTATACCCAGCTGCTGAGAATAGCTCCTTCCACGCTTTAGCTGTCGCTGCTCCCCATTCAGTATCCTCATTTATTATCGCGACTGTTTTCAGTCCCCCGTATGTCTTGTTCAAGTAGTCTATGAACTCAACATGTTGGGCAGCGAAAGTCATATCGTGAGCAGTCGTCCTGAAGAACCACTTATACCCTCTCTCAGTCAGAGCGGGGGAAGTCGAATCGGGGTTCAAGAATGG
>CAZFIJ010000018.1:0-58871 GCA_964519515.1 uncultured Nitrososphaerota archaeon | reverse complement strand
CTGTGAGGTGCTCGCTATGGGAAAGCTAGGGGCTTATATAGAGCTATCTAGGCCTAAAAATGCGCTGATGTCTATATTGGGGGCCCTAACTGGATGGGTGAACTCGACATCTGTTTATGATGCGAGGCTCATCCTGACATGTCTCATACCTCCTCTCGTTCTGATGGCTGGGAATGCGATAAACGATTATTATGATGCTGAGATAGATGCGATAAACAAGCCACATAGACCCATACCTTCCGGAAGGGTATCTAAGAGGGAAGCCCTGAATATTTACATAACCTTCTCATTCCTCGGGATAGCTTTAAGCATTTTCTTGGGGTTCATTGAATTCTTAATAGTTACGGCTTTCTCCTCGTCTTGGTACATCTATGCGAGATGGCTGAAGAGGACCGGGGTCCCCGGGAACGCTCTAGTCAGCTTGGGGGTCGCATTCACTCTCATATTCGGTTCACTAGCTGCCGGGAATCTGACAAGTAAGGTGATAATCTTCTCCTCAATAGCATTCACATCTAACTTAATCAGGGAATTCGTGAAAGCCGTAGAGGACCTACCTGGAGATAGGGCGCACGGCGTTAGGACAATAGCTGTTAGAATCGGTGTTAAGAGGACTGGTACATTGATATTCTTACTATCCTTAGTTACTGTAGCGCTCACAATACTCCCGGTCATCTTCGGATTGACGGGCATGGTCTACCTCTTACTCTCAGTCATAATATCCCTCTCAATACTGATGGTAGCCTCCGCTATATGTATCAGAGGGAAATTGGAGGAGAGAGCTAGGGAAACTAGTAGTTTGATAAAGGCATCGATGTTCCTAGGGCTCCTCGGGATGTTACTCGATCCTATTTAGAGGAGTCTAAGTAAGCTTTTCCTCTCAATGACACCCAATACTTTATCATTGGAGTCAACTACTGGTAAGGAGGGGAGACCAGTGCTCAAGAAAGCATCTTTTACATTCTTCAGATCATTGGAGAGCTTCGGAGGTGATTCGAGCATGATATCCTCAACTATGACCCTCCTAGCGACATCATCCATGTAAGTCCCCTCTATCCTATCTCTCACCTCAAAGAAAGCCTTTGCAAGCACCATCTCAGTTAATAAACCGACAAGCTTCCCTGAATCAACTACTGGAAGTATTCTGGCTCCCCTTTCTAACATTATAGTTCTAGCATGAACTATCCTCTCGTTAGGCATTATCCTCGGGTGCTCTCGCTTGATTAAGCTGGATAGATCACCTCTCAATTCCATGTGTCTTATTATATCGCTCTCAGTGATCAGTCCGATGAGCTTCCCATTATTCAGCACTGGAAGGAGACTTATCCTCTTATCTAGCATGACCTTCGCCGCATCCAAGATGTCCATATCTTGCTCGATAGTTATAGGAGGCTCAGACATCAGAGCGCTGACGTATATCCTTCTAGCAGGTATCCTCTCGAAACGAGATGATCCCAGACCATCCATAAGATCTCTCACGCTCAGAACTCCGACTAACTTATCTCCCGATGTCACGATTAAGTGGCTTATCTTATTCCTCTCCATGAGATCGATGGCTCTCTCGACGGTATCACCCTTATCTATGGAGATGATATCCCTGACGATTATCTCACTGACTTTACGCGGCATCAGAGACCACCCTGACGATCTCCTTCTTATCGACGACACCCAATAAACTTTCACCATCGAATACAGGAACTGCGGGAAGTCCCCACTCGAGCATAAACCTTGCAGCTTTCCCAGCATCGTCCTCCCGAGTTACCTTTATCCTCAACTCCTTCATTATGCTGCTAACAGTCTTAACCTTCATGCTCAAGCTGACCCTCCTTCCAACTCTAGATGGTATCAGGACATACCTCTCAGCTAACTCGGGGACCCATAAAGCTAGCTCCCCTTCCGAGATAATCCCCTCATATTTCCCATCTAAACCAGAGACTAGGATAACTCTCTTCCCACTCGCAATTATCCTAGCTACCCTCTTAAGGCTAGTATCATATCTAACTACTCCATATCTATTGCTCACGAGATCGCCAGCCTTATAGAGGCCCCTCATTCTCTCCTCGAAGAACCTCGTTACATCTGTTTCTGAGAGGATCCCAAGGAGCTCAGAGTCCTCCACAACGGGAAGTCCGCCTATCATCCTCTCCCTCATTACTTTAGATGCTGTGAATATTGATTCATCAGGTCCGATAGTTACAGGATTCGCTGTCATGAACCTGCTCACTAGAGAGCCCTCAGGATCCCTCCACCTCCATGGAGCGCCTCTCCTCGCGAGGGCCTTAGCTATATCTGTAGCCGTTATTACCCCTACTACCTCATTTCCTTCAACTACAACTAATCTTCTGACTCTTCTCTCGAGCATGAGGTTCCTTGCCTTTCCTATAGTATCTTGAGGAGAGACTACAGCCACTCCCTTAGTCATGTAATCTCTTACCTTAGCCAAAAAGCTCCCCCCTATATCAGCCCCCTCACTTTAGATTGCGCTATCCTGAGCTCCTGCAAGAGGAGGAACCATATATGAGGAGCTACTTTCAGTATATCCCTAGAGGAGATTATGCCCACGACCCTTCCATCATAATTAATGACAATAAGTCTCCTGATGTTCTTCTCAATCATTATCCTAGCTGCCTCATCTATATCAATATTATCCCTTATCGTTATCGGATCCTTCGTCATTATCTCCGATACCTTTACATACTCAGGCCTCCTCCCATCCTCCGCCGCTATATAACGGGTTATCAGATCCCTCTCAGTGACTATCCCCTTGAGCTCACCCTCTTCCATGATGACGACAGAGCCTATATTATTCTCCTTCATCAACTTAGCGGCTTCGTAGACGGTTCCATCTGGTCTCATCGTTATTATATTCCTATTCATCACTTCGGATACCTTCATCCTTACCTTAAGTTCCTCCTCCCTCTCGGGTATCAACGACCACATCCTCATCACTCCTCTACCCTCACCTTACCGGGGGGCATCGACCTCACTATGTTGTCCAGGGTCAACTCATCCGCCGGGACTTCAACTCCTCCCCCTATTTTAACGTTACTCAAGAGCTCAATTAGTTTATTTTTTATCCTAATTGCTGCCTCCTCCTTACTCATAGATCCCGGTCTTATCCTAACGGAGCATATGAAAGGAGCATCAGGAGGTGCTGCTGTCAGCTTCATACCATCTCGAGTTTCCTGTATCCCTACGGATAGCTCTAACTTAGCTCTCAAATAGTTCCTCTTTCCCGTTATGTAGAAGCTACCCTTAGGAAGGTACATGCCAGGAGGGGCATGCTTAGAGACTTGCTCACCCTTAACGTAATATACATCTGCGTAAGAGAGCCCTTCCTTCCAAGCCCTCGAGAACGATGCTGCAGCTACTGCTGCTTGCTCTATAGACCTCTGATCGATCTCCTTCTCAACTTTCAGGACGACAACAGCTCCTCCAGGCATGTCCACGTGGAAAAAGAGGTCCTCGTCATCCATGTACTTGCTCACTATCTCCGAGTTCGTTTGAGCGTCCCTCCCGCAGATCACGAGGTTCCCAGAGGAAGTGTAGAACCATCTGAATCTCTCGTACCATCTCTCCCTCTTCCTGGGCTTAGGTGAGAGCTCGAGCCTCCTCTCCTCCAGAGAGGATTCGATCTGCTTCAATCTCTCCATGATACTAGATATGGCTTTATCGATCCTCAGGGCCTTTTCCCTAGCTTTCTTCGCCCTATCATAGTATTCTGAGGCATTTTCTGAGGCAGACCTCCTCATGTCGAGCTGTATTTCCTCACCTTCTAGGAATATGATCACCTTACCTGACTTCCAATCCACTCGCTTTATCAACTCATGCTCCTCCCCAGATCTCGCTCGGCTGAGGGCATCCTCTACCTCATGAATATTTGAGAAGATGATATCACCTACTCTCCTCAGCTGAGCATAAGACCTCTCGTACTCCTCCTTCAAAGAGATCTGTCTCTCTATCTCTCTCTTGAGAGAGGATATCCTCTCATCATCAACTGATATTCCCTTGGATTTGTAATAATCTTCTATGGCATCAGATAGAAGATCCCTCCTCATTTTATCATATTCGAGGTGGGAGAGCGGGAAGGCAGAGTACTCAACTATCTCCTCCCCATCTAAGTACAGAGTGGGCTCGGTCTCCCTACTAATGAGATCAGAAATCTCATTGGCTAATTTCTCGAGTTCCAAATCCGATAACTTCACTTCAGCATCGATTTTAAGCTTTAGAAGGACTTCATTGAGGTAAGGAGGACCTAATCCGAAGCCTGTTAGGACCTTCCAGACTTTCTCTTCTGGTGAAATTCTTTCCAATATTTTAACCAATTCCCCTCCAGAGAAGTTAAGGATCTCCTGCCATTGGGATGGAGGGAGCTTATATATTTCCCCAGCTCTTATCGTCCTATCCCTATATTCAGCTTTACGTTGAGCAGCTACTATTTCATCGCCCGATAGTAATATGAGATTCCCTCCACCGAATAGCTCCACCATGATCCTCATTCCTCTGGAAAATTCGAATGAAATAATTCTCTCTAGACCAAGCTGGGATATTCTCTCTATCCTAGCGTTCTCTAGGTACTTCCTCAACGTCATCACGAATGGAGAGGGTGCTTGAGGCTTCGTCCATTTGAGCTTCGTGAGGAAGATGAACCCCCTAAGGTCGATGAGGATCTCCCTTCTTCCATCTATTTCCGGGTAGAATAAGAGGGAGAAGGAGTTCTCGTCGATATTGTAGATCTTCTTGATGAAACCGCCCTCTAGTCTGCGCAGTTCCTTGACGATGTGGTTTATTTCAAGTCCAGTCATCCCTCTGAGCTTCATTTCGAATCACCCAGATCTTGAGGACTCTTCACTCTTAAAGGATCTCACTCCTAGTGGGGCTCTCGACCTCTATAGTTTCGCAGAGGCTAGATGCTTCAGCTCACTATTTTATATTTCATGGTGATAGCTTAGTCCGATGAGGCCCAAGCATAAAGTCTACTACTTCAGGCTCCTGACCTCCTCCCTAGTGGGGATCCTCAATGGTCTCCTCAGAGTGGACCCGACCGTAGGGATCTCAGCATTCATCTTCACTTACTTCTTAGTGACTCCACTCTCGCTCAGGATATGGAGGGATGAGCTCAAGGGCATGGGACTAATGGAGATATATAAAGAAGCTATAGGAACCTCTTTTCTGGCCTTAATCATAGTTTGGTCTCTTACAATGAGTTTTACAGGGCAAGGAGTAGCATTAGCTGTTGTTAGGGAGAAGGGAAGCGGGATATATCCGATAGAGACGTTAGATGGGAGATATTTGCCCCCGGGTAATGAGGAGATGATGGGCTACAGCGTCGTTCTCCTCAACATCTCGGATCACCTAATGGATGCCGAATTAGGAGCTTGTCTGAATGGGACTTCGTCATTTAAGATGGGGAGGTACTACTTAACGGTGGGCGATAGCATATCGTTGAGGATTGAGCTCAAGCTATCTGATCCCGAGGATAGGGAGATCTTGAGGAGGATCATAGGGAACTTCTCCATCTATAGGAATGGGACAATGGTCTTCGGTGAGAATAAAGTTCATATGGGAGGGAGCATAAATATAACATCTAATGGATCGGACTTGTCCCTGAAGTTCTCCGGATTAAACGATATCATCTTAGAGATAAGATCTCCTATCGATGTCCCTAAGGACTCGCCCCTCAATTCTTTCATTAAGATCAAGAGGAGTGACTCCCAACTATGTTTATTCGATTCGGTTAAGCCTAAGATCGGGAGAAGAACGATAAGTATTCATGGATATCATATAGTGATCCTTCCCGGGGGATGAAGATGGGGAGGAGATTCCTCGAATTAGAAGCGGATGTTGGATTTGAGGTATGGGCTGATGACTTAGATTCCCTCTTCGAGGAGGCAGCCCTCTCAATGTACGAGATAATGGTGGATGTGGAGAAGGTGGGGAGGAGCACCGAGAGGAGTATAAGTATCAGCGCTCCTGATATAGAGATGCTGCTTCACCATTGGTTATCAGAGCTCCTGTTCATCACGGATGTAGAGAAGATAGTATTCTCCGATTTTGATGTCAAGATATCCGGGAACGACCTCGAGGGGAGGGCATGGGGCGAATTCATAGATGTCGAGAAGCACAACCCGAAGACGGAGATAAAGGCTGTCACTTATCATAAGCTGAGCGTGAGGGAGGAGGGAGGGATCTGGAGGTGTACCGTGGTCTTGGATATATGAAGAAGCCCCTCCCGAGATTGCATTGAATTTTTCTATTTTTATTGTATTATTCGGAAAAGCTTTATCTTAAGCCTCCCGATCCCGAAGCCCGGCCTTTGAAAGAAACTTTAATAAACGAGGGAAGCATCCCTCCCCGAAAGAGAGGTGGCCTTATGCCAAGGAGACATGGTTCTCTGCAGTACTACCCCAGGAAGAGGGCTGCTACTCAGAAGGCTCTATTCAGATCCTACCCGGAACTCTCAGTTGATAAACCGACTTTAGTAGCCTTTCCAGGGTACAAGGTCGGGATGGTTCACGTCTTACTGAAGGAGGATAGGCCAGGTAAACTAAACCTCGGTCAACAGGTAACTTTAGCGTCTACAGTAATAGAGACTCCTCCCATCGAGGTAGTGGGTTTCAGGGCTTATAAGGAGGGATACTATGGGCTCAAGCCTTTAGCTACTGCACTGAGGATAGAGAGGAAGGATCCTATCTCGAGGACTCTGACGATAGGAGATGGCGTGGATAACTTTAACGAAGCTTTATCAAAATTAGAAGGTGCGGAAGTGAGTGAGATCAGGATACTATCATATACGAGGCCAGATCTAGCCGGTATACATAAGAAGAAACCTGAATTCATGGAGATCCCAGTTAAGGGAGGGGAAATGGAGGAGAGAATAGAATTCGCTAAATCGCTAGTGGGCTCCCAATTGAAGGTAGATAGCGTCTTCAAAGTAGGTCAGCTCGTCGATGTGACTGCTGTCACTAAAGGGCACGGTTGGCAGGGGGTCGTGAGGAGGTTCGGGATAGAGTTGCTGAGGCATAAGGCTGGGAAGGGGAGGTGGAGGGTAGGAAGCCTCGGCTCAAGACATCCGCCTTACGTGACTTGGAGGGTACCGAGAGCTGGGCAGACGGGTTATCATAAGAGGACAGAGTATAACAAGAGGATACTCATGATGGGAGATCTGACTAAAGGCGATTTAGATCTCTCTCCTAAGGGAGGCTTCAAGAATTACGGGATCTTGAGGAGTCAATACATCTTATTATCGGGATCCGTTCCCGGGCCTGCAAAACGCTTCGTCTTCATAAGGCATCCAATAAGGCCTAACTACGCTGAACTACCCGCTCCAGAGATATACTACGTGAGCTCGATCGGATGGCTCAGGGGGTGAATCCAATGGAAGTCCCAGTCTATAACCTGAATGGGGAGATAATCGGGAGGATAGAGCTACCTACGTTGTTTGAACTCGATGTGAGGCAGGATATAATAAGGAGGGTCTACCTATCGCAACTAACTGCTAGAATACAGCCTCAGGGCAGAGATCCCCTAGCCGGCCTCAGGACCTCGGCTGAGTCCTTGGGCGTCGGTCACGGTATAGCTAGAGTACCGAGAGTGAAGGGGAGGGGTTACCCTGCAGCGGGCAGGGCTGCTAGGGCTGTCATGGCTGTAGGGGGAGCTAAGACGAAGGCGCCCAGATCTTGGAAAGTCGTATGGGAGAGGGTCAATAAGAAGGAGAGGAGGCTCGCCATAGGGAGCGCGATAGCAGCTACTAGTCATCCGGAACTCGTTAGGATGAGGCATAGGATACCGGAGGGGATTGCCTTACCTATCGTGATATCAGATGATATAGAATCGATAGCGAAGACTTCCGACCTTCACAAGTTACTCAAAAAACTGGGTCTCGAGGAGGAGCTTGAGAGGTGCAAGAGGAGGTTCAGGAAGATCAGAGCAGGAAGAGGGAAGATGAGAGGAAGGGTCAGGCAGAGAGCGAGGGGACCCCTGATAATATACTCAAGGGAGGACTCTCCTCTGAAGCTAGCGTCCAGAAACATACCTGGTGTAGACGCCGTTTCCGTGAGGAACTTGAGCGTGATACACCTGGCCCCTGGAGGGAAGCCAGGGAGACTTACTATATGGAGCGAATCCTCAATAAAAGCTCTTGAGGAGGTGAGGATCATTGCCTAAGTTTTTCGACCCATTTAAAATACTTAAAGCTCCTATATCCACCGAGAAGGTAGTTAGGATGATAAATGAGGAGAATAAGCTGGCCTTCTATGTCGATATCAAAGCGAGTAAGTCCGAGATAAAGAGGGC
Organism: uncultured Nitrososphaerota archaeon; assembly: GCA_964519515.1. Lineage (GTDB taxonomy): Archaea > Korarchaeota > Korarchaeia > Korarchaeales > Korarchaeaceae > Korarchaeum. The sequence goes on along the minus strand of CAZFIJ010000018.1, from coordinate 50,579 downwards.
AGTTGAGGAGGCTTTTGATGTGAAAGTGGTAAGTGTCAGGACTTTAATAACATCTACTGGAAGGAAGAAGGCCTATGTGAAGTTATCACCTGAGTTCAAGGCATCGGATATAGCCTCGAAGCTCGGAGTCATAGGGTGAGAGTATGGGTAAGAGGATCCTAGTTCAGAGGAGGGGAAGGGGAGGAATCCAGTTCAGATCTAAGGATCACTTAAAGATAGCTCCAGCTCGCTACCCTCAGGATGGAATGGATAATCTGCTGAGAGGTGTCATAAAGGAGATACTGCATGAGCCGGGCAGGCACACTCCGATATCGCTCGTGGAACTAGAGAACGGGCAAGAGTTCTATTACATACCGCCCGAGGGGGTCTATGAGGGTCAGGAGATTCAGATAGGCAAGGGGGCTGAGATAAAGACCGGTAATATACTGCCGCTCTCCGAGATACCTGACGGTAGTCTCGTGTGCAACGTCGAGATAAGGCCTGGAGATGGTGGGAAGATCGCTAGGAGGAGCGGTACTTATGCGATAGTCTTCTCTCATGAAGGGGATAAGGTAATACTGAGGTTACCCTCTAGGAAGGAGAAATTAGTTGATGCGAGATGCAGGGCAACAATAGGCGTGGTAGCGGGTAGCGGGAGGATAGAGAAGCCCTTCATGAAGGCCGGTATCAAGTACTACCATGAGAGGACGCATCCAAAGAGGTGGCCAGTGGTGAGAGGGGTAGCGATGAACCCCGTATCCCACCCGCATGGAGGTGGGTCGCATAAGAGGCCTGGGAAGCCAACTACAGTCGCTAGAACAGCTCCCCCTGGTCAGAAAGTCGGTCATATAGCTGCTAGGAAGACCGGAAGGGCTAAGAGGAGGGCAGCGACTAAGAGGTAAAATTATATTTCATGAAGGGAGGATCTACAGATGTCCTCGAGGGAGTTCAGGTACCGTGGGTATACGCTGGAACAACTTCAGAATATGACTCTGGATGAGTTAGCTAATGTAATGCCATCTAGGATAAGGAGGACACTGAGAAGAGGACTGTCCATCGAGAACAAAAAGCTCCTAGATAAGGTCAGAAAGTATAAGGCTATGGGGATAGATAAGGTCATAAGGACCCATAGGAGGGACATGCCCATCTTACCTGAGATGGTCGGCTCTAAGATAGCAGTTCACAACGGGAAGGAATTCGTTGAGATCACTATAGTGCCCGAGATGATAGGGCACTATCTCGGTGAGTTCGCGATGACCAATAAGATCGTCAGACACGGGAAACCCGGGAAGGGAGCTACGAGATCCAGTAAGTTCGTGCCCCTCAAGTGATTGCCGGGGTGGCCGAGATCGGACTAAGGTGCCCGCCTTGAGAGCGGGTGGCCCTCCGGGCCGCGAGGGTTCAAATCCCTCCCCCGGCGCTCCAATTTTGGTTTCCTTGAGTTTAGAGCTCACACCATATCCTGAACCCTGGGGAGGAGCTCTGGGGCATTCTTCATGACCCCTATCCTGGGCTTATCGAACCTCCTCAGCTCCTTATCTATCGCCTCCTGGAGCTCACCGTACCACTCGAACCCCATGGATCTTGCCTCATCCTCCCTTATCCCCTCTGATACTATGACTACTCTGATCCTCGACCTGATCTTCGACCACACCATTGAATTCGCTGCCCCTATGAGGTCCTTAACGAGCCCTGATCTCACTCTCCTGTCTATCTCCTCCGGTGACAGTCCAGCGAGTTCTATCACCTCAGGATGAGTTCTCGCAACTCCTTCAGGGCATGGTGTCACGAGGATCAAGGTACCCCCATCCCTGAGCACCATATCAGCTGGGTAGAGGGATTTATGCGCTTGCCAGAACTCTATATCAGCTGGATAGCTGCTAGCTATCACAATATCAAGGTTCCCTGGAGATTCCACCTCATATATCCTCCTGGACTCCTTCACAGCTTCCTTGAATACTTCCTTCACTCCTCCGGCCCCTATCCAAGTGGGTCTGCCTATGCCATCGACCACTAGATCAATTAAACCCCTAAGACCAGCTTTCTCCGCAACTAAGTCCATTAAGTCCCTTACTTCATTTTCTTCAATCCCAAGAAAGCTTCTCCTAAGCCTGGCGCTCAGCATATGCATCTCACCGACAGTTCTCTCGCCTGAAACACCTGGGAGAACTATCTTGGAACCACCAGAGAATCCTGAGACATGATGAGGTGTAACGCAACCAATTCCTATCGAGAAATCCACCTTAGAGAGTTCTTTAGTGACTTCTATAGGGGCCCCGCTTGGCATCGTGCCCACTCTCACTTGCTTCTCCGGATCCCTGAAGTCCGGTTGGATGAGATTCACCCTACCCAAAGCTTCTCCATATTTCCTCTCAAGTTCAGATTGTGTCATAGGCCTATGAGTCCCTAAGGCAGCTATTAGAGTGACTTCCCTTATGCCGACCCCTTCTAAGAAATCGAGAAGCGTGGGAAGTATGAGATGCGTGGGAGTGGGTCTCGTTATATCATCAGCTATAACAGCTACCCTCGCTCCAGGCCTGAGGAACTTCAGATTGTTTAGAGAGCTCTGAAGCTCCCTTTTGAGCTCCTTAATAGGCTCTACTTCTCTTGGTTCTATATAATGAACTCTCAAATCATCGGGCAGGCTGAAATCGATCTTAGAATTCCCGTAGGGTAGCTGGAAGTCGGGCAAGCTAGCACCTGAGTAACCTGAATGCTAGCCTTATAGAGTTTACCATACTACCTTCATCCGCTAAGCATTTGCCAGCTATATCGTAAGCTGTCCCATGATCTACTGATGTCCTTATGTAAGGGAGCCCGAGGGTGACATTGACGGCCCTATTGAAACCCAGAAGCTTGATTGGAATATGCCCCTGGTCATGGTACATCGCTACGACAGCTTTGAACTCCCCTCTCATCGCTCTTAGAAATATAGTATCAGCGGGTATCGGCCCCTCAACATCGTATCCCATACCTATGAGCTTCTCAATAGCGGGCCTTATGATCTTGATTTCTTCATCCCCGAAGAGCCCTCTCTCACCAGCATGTGGGTTCAGAGAGGATACTCCTATCTTCCCAGGTTCTCCAAGCTTCTCGAGGAAGGAGGAGGTCAATTCCACAGTAATCATTATCTCTTCTTCCGTTAGGAGCTTCGGAACCTCTTTGAGTGCTACATGCGTCGTGACATGCGATACCCTTAACTCGTCGAGGAAGAGCAGCATCTTGGTCTTTCTGACCCCTGCTAAATCAGCTAAGAGCTCCGTGTGACCAGTGAATTTTATACCGGCCATGTTCACGGCTTCCTTACTGACGGGTCCCGTAACTAAGGCTCTAGCTTTCCCTCTGAGGACCAATTCAGATGCCCTTCTTATACAAAGGTAAGAGTGAAGGCCTCCCTCTGGCGTCGGACCGTTACCCTCAACCCCGAAGTCATCGATATCTATAACGGGCACTGAATCCCTCAGGAGCGTGGGCTCATCCACGGGGGTGAAGTCCATATCGAGTCCGCATGCCTCACATGCTCTCTTCAGGGACCTTATGCTTCCTATGACAGTTACTGGGAGCCTTAAGCGTTTAATCGCCTTAACTAAAACTTCGGGGCCTACTCCCAATGGATCGCCTGCTGTCACTATAACTGATCCCATGGGGGTTCACCTACCCTCAGCTATGGGGATCGTGAGCTCGGGTCACTTATATGCTGAATGCGAAATGAGAAGTTCATCTCCTGACCATCGATAGGATCCTTAACAGCGTTTCAGGATCACCAAAACCTCCAGCCTTTGAGATGAGGGGGGTCCCGTCCATAGGACCGCCGACGATCCATCCAGCGGCAAGTCCCTCCTCCGGGTAACTCCCTATCCTTATCGCGGAAACATCTAGTAGATCTAAAAGCCTCCTCAAAGTCTCTCCACCGATGACCACGAGAGAACCCGGTCTTAAATCTAATAAGAGCTCGGCGATTTCCCCTATCCTGCCCAAGAAGCCTCCCAAATCGAAGGATATAGCTACATCTAATCCCTCCATGAGGCTCCTCCTCGCGAGATCTAAGGATCCGTTGTTGAGCACCTCTATCTTCTCAGATAACCTCTCTAATTGCTTCAACGTCACATCATTAGTTGAACCGGAGATGAAGAGTAGTGGACCATAAAGCTCAATATAATCGGCTTTTTCACAGCCTAAGAATTCGGAGAGCTCCATGGCCAGCCCTGCACTCCCTCCCATCACCTTGAAGCCGCTCTCCTCTATGAGCCTGAAAGCTCGAGAGAGCTCGGACCTATCCCTCACATCTCTGAACGTCATTATATCCTGCTCCCCATACCAGTAGCCCACTCTGAGCCTGGATGTAGCTTTTACTATCTCTAAAATATCAGAAGAGGGTTTGGGGAGCTCTCTAACGTAATCAGTCTCCTCCAGTAGCCTTCCCCTCACATAGAGAAGGCCGCCTCTGACTATCCTACCCTGCTCCGGATATGCCGGCGTGAAAGGGATCCTAACACCTATAGACTCGCATATCTCATCGAACTCAGCTCCTACATTCCCTCTCATTGTTGAATCTATCTTCTTGTACAAATAATGCCAACCTGAAAATCTTTTTAGAGCATCTCTTACCCTCAATCTAGCTTCATCGGGTCTCAAAAGCCTCGTATCAGTGCTTATACCTACGAAGTCCGATGATACTTCCTCTCTAAGTGCGACGACGGATCCCTTACCGAACTTACTCGTAGTATCTAGGGCACCAGTCAGGTCGTCAGCGACTATGAGGACCTTCATCATATCTGGATGTAATGAGAGCTATATTTACTTTCTCTCGCTTAACTTAAACAATAAAAGAGTGTTTGGATCTCACATCAGGACTATACTTATCTTGACGTCATCCGGGAGTGTTACACCCATTATACTCCTTATATACCTCTCATCCGGGTTTGGGATGTCAATTATCCTCTTGTGGATCCTCAACTCATACTTATCGTATCTATTAGTCCCCTCTCCCGATGGATTCCTGAGGGCCGTCACCCTGAGCCTCTTAGTGGGGAGGGGTATAGGTCCCTTAACCCTTACTCCCATCTTATCAGCTATCTCCTTGAACATCTTGCTTACTCTCTCTAAGCTCTCTGGATTCACACTTACAAGTTCTATTCTAAGGATCTCAGTCATTTAAATCACCCCAAAAAAAAGGAGAGTTGTTCATTTCTTCTTCTTCTCCAGGGGGACTACATCCAGCACTATGCCCGCAGCTACCGTTATCCCCATGTCCCTAACGGCGAACCTCCCGAGGGGTGGGAACTCGCTGTACTTCTCTATTACGAAGGGCTTGATGGGCTCGAACTTCACTATGGCTGCATCTCCCCTCCTTATGAAGCTAGGCTTCTCCTCGAGGACCTGTCCGCTCCTCGGGTCTATCTTCTTCTCTATCGAGACCATCTTGCAGGCCATATGACCTGTGTGAGCATGGATGACTGGAGTATAACCTGGAGCTATGGCTGTCGGGTGCTGTAGCACGACTATCTGAGCTGTGAACTCCTTGGCAACTGTCGGCGGGTTGTTCGGATGACCTATGACATCTCCTCTCTTTATCTCCTTCTTATCTATTCCCTTTATGTTTATCCCTATGTTATCTCCGGGCTCGGCTTTTTCGAGCCTCTCATGGTGCATCTCTATGCTCTTAACTTCAGCTGTCTTACCTAAGGGCTCTATTACTATCGTGTCCCCTGGCTTGAGGACGCCCGTCTCTACCCTACCGACTATGACAGTACCGACGCCCGTTATCGAGAACACGTCTTGGATGGGAATCCTCAGGGGCTTATCTACGGGCTTCGGTGGAGCGACGAATGTATCCAGGACCTCATAGAGAGTAGGACCATTATACCAGGGTGTATTGTTGCTCCTATTAACTACGTTGTCTCCCTGAAGGCCGCTAGTCGGTACGAAGTGTATCTTAGATGGGTCGTAGCCGACCCTCTTGAGGAGGTCCGAGACTTGGGCCTTTATCTCCTCATATCTCTCCTTCTTATAACCTACGGTTGGATCGTCCATCTTATTTATGGCTACAGCCAGCTGGTTCACTCCCAAAGTCTTTATCAAGAAGACGTGCTCTATCGTCTGGGCCTGAACTCCCTCTCCTGACTTAGCTGAGACGACTAATATCGCTGCATCCGCCTGACTAGCTCCTGTTATCATGTTCTTGACGAAGTCCCTGTGCCCAGGGGCATCTATCACGGTGATCATCTTATGCGGGGTCTCCACTTTGGTGTGGAAGAGGTCTATAGTCATTCCTCTCTCTCGCTCCTCCTTGAGCCTATCGACGACCCATGCGAATTTAGCATCTGCAGCTAGCTCCTCCGGAGGAAGCTCCTCTACGAGCTTCAGGTCGTAGAAGAGCCTACCGATTATCGTAGACTTCCCATGGTCCACATGGCCGACGAATATCAGGTTCACATGTTCCTTCTCAGGCATCATATCACCCTCTGAGTGACACCTGAGATTAGTGCATCGTGTATTTTTAAACCTGATATCTCGAGAGATCTCTGTATAGGTCGTGTCCCGAGGGGCGGGAGGTCACACAGTAAAATATTATCAAGAAGTGATATTTATTCAAATAATTTTAATAAATATTAGCTTGATAAAATGATAGAAATTCAGCGAATTATTAATAAACTTATCTGTGTTAACGAAAATTTTACATAATTAGCGGTCGATTCAATTAAAAATATAGTTATATTGACTGCATCTACTATTAATATTTCACATAATCTCTTCCTAAAGCGTCATGGGAGATTTTTAAGCTGCTCGCATGAGATCGCTGGATGCATGAAGAGGGGATTACGAAGTATAAAGAAGCTACCGCTTGGTTGCTGACCTTTCCCCCATTAATGGCTCTATTATCAACTATACTATCTCTTAATTTTGCAATATTTGACAGAGATACGGGAGCTAGGATAAGTATAATCCTTATGATGACAGCAATGTTCATATTCATCATCGCTGATAGATACGTGAGGACCCTGATCCCGCTCGAGGAGGGACAAGAATATCACATGATTAGACTTTATAAGAAAGCTGTTATTCTCTTGGGAGTAGTTATACCCTTGCTGGGCCTCTTCTCCGCATTGGCCGTAGGTTATCCCGATGCTCCGCTCACATCCCTCTCATTCACAGCTATATCCCTGAGTGGGTTGGGTTCAGCGTGGAAGAGGTTCTATGATAAGGTCACTGGAAAAATAGTGATAGAGACTAAGAGGACTAAAAGCTAAAAATTAAGATAAAGCTTCTGATATCTCATCCAATAGCCTCTCCACTTCCTTCATATCCCTTCCCTCAACTAAAATCCTTATCTTATGCTCTGTCTTAGAGAGCCTCACTAGAGCCCACAGATCGTCGGAAATCAACCCGATACCATCGAGAAAATCTAAGCCCATTCCTCTTCTCTCTCCAATTCTAATTAATCTCTCCTCTAAATCCTTCCATTCCTTCTTCAGGGGGATGTTCTTCCTGATCGTATGGTACTTGGGGAAATCCTCGATAATATCGCCCAAACCCCTCCCTCTAGTAGCCATTAGCTCCAGGATGAGGGCTGCTGCTAGAGGGCCATCCCTACCGAGGTGAAAATCCGGGAGTATCACACCCCCACAACTCCCCTCACCACCGACAGTAGCCCCTATTTCCTTCATCTTATGCGTCACATAGGCCTCCCCCACAGGGGTTCTATAGATCTCAGCCCCTCTCTTCCTCGCTATATGATCGAAGATCCTAGATGATGCTGCGTTCACGACTAGTTTCCCACCGCCCTTCTTCTCGAGGATATAATCGACGACGAGGGCTAGCGTAATATCCTCAGGCATGACTTCTCCTCCCTCCGTCACGATCGTTAGTCTGTCAGCATCTGTATCATGAGCGAATCCCAGATCAGATCCAGTGGCTACTACGATCTTAGAGAGGTCCTCTAGGGTATCTGGTCTCGGCTCTAATTCCCTCACGAATATCCCCGGAGCTGAGTTTATAGTTAGCGTCTTGACACCGAGTTCGTTGAGGAGATAAGGGGTTACATAAGCCCCAGCTCCACCGTTGACATCGAGACAGACCTTCAAATTGTATCCTCTGACTCTCTCTATATCCACGAACTTGAGGAGATCCTCTAGGTAGTCCCCTATAGCATCATATTGCTCCTCCCTCCCCAGCTCGTTCCAAGGCACGGATTCAAATCTTCCCCTCTCGAACTCAGATCTAAGGAGCTCCATCTCATCAGGATGGAGGAGGATACCTTCTCTCCCTAATAACTTCAAAGCATTCCATTCAGGTGGGTTGTGGCTCCCAGATATCACTATACCGCCATCCGCATCGTACTTAGCTGTAGCCCATTCTATCGTTGGGGTGGGAGCTACCCCTATGTTAAGTACGTTTACACCAGCTGAGAGGAGCCCTGAAATAACTGCCCTCTCAATCGCTTCTCCGCTTGGCCTCGTATCCCTTCCAACAACTACTAGAGATCCCTTTCCCAATCTCCTCCCGAAGATATTAGCTATTAGCATGGAGATATGAGCATCGAAGCCCCTACCCACAATACCCCTTATCCCTAAGGGGGTGAAGATGAGGCTCATATCCCATCCCCCGGTTCCTCGAGGAGTAGTCGAGTGACCCTCTCCAAATCCCCTGACTTCATGTAAGATCTCATAACTGGAAGTATCACAGCCAGCACTATCAGAGCACCTAGTAGCTCGGAGATAGGGGAGAGGGGACTAGATCTCACGATCAAAACGACGCTAGTACCTATCGCATTCAGAACACCGCCTATCGCGAAACCAGCGAAGAAAGGAACGGCTTTATCCTGAAGGAAGCTTTCACCTCCGTATCTCTCAGCTAAGAACCTCAATAGGCTAGTTAGCATATAGAGAGCAGCATATCCCGGGAGTAAGAGTCCGAGGAGGATCCCCAGGGTGCTTATACCGAATATCGGGAAGATTCCCTTTATTATGAATGGGATCGCACCTATGAGAAATCCCTCAAGGAAGTAAATCGGATCCCATCCGCCTAGTTGGTTCATCACCGTTAGGAGCCCTTCCTCTGGATAAGTCGTTACCGCCATCTCTAGAGGCTTCTTAGCGGCTCCCCATACGTGAAATGAGAGGAGAAGGATTAGAGAACCCGCTAAAGCTCCGAAGACTATCCCGAAGACTTGGGCCCTGAAAATAGTCTTAGCCTTTATATTGATCTCTGATGAGAACTTGAACCCCTCAGCTGAAGCTGTAGGCTGAGCTGATATGGAATCAGTCACCATAGCATTAGCGGCTCCAGAGAAGAAGGCATCTGAGGACGCTCTACTGAAGATGCCCGAGGAGAAGAATATATGATCCAAGATCCCCCTTATCCCTAGGTTGATCGGTACTATCCAATTGCTCATCCCGAGCGTCCATATGTAGCCCTGCCAGTAAATCGCTTGAAGTATCACTATAGTTAACGCTATCACTGGACTCATCCCTAGAATCGATAGGAGGAATATGCTACTGATGAAGGTCAAAGTCCATCCTAAGAGGAACCATTTCCTCGAGAGAGGCTCATCACCCCACTCCTTAAAGTTCCTCGCTATATATCTAGCTCCCAGGAGGATGGGAATTAGACCTACGGCAACGTAAACTCCTGTGCTGAGATGGTACCATGGCAACGGGCCATTAACTGCAGCATTAGACGAATAGAATGAGAAGTCGTGACCGCTCTCATAGGGGAGGAGGCCCATCCTCACTAAGACTGGGGGTATGAGTAAATATGCGACTATAGCAGTGACCCATATCGATACCTGTATCCCCAGGGGTATCAGGAAAGACCATGCGATTAGATCAGGAGTTATCTGAGTCCCCTGATCCATGCCGAAGGCCCCCCCTGGGAAGGAGCCTTGGAGGTAAGGGGTGAGATCGAACCTGAGATCGGCTGTTGGGAAATCCTCCCATATAGCCTCTAGGAGGTGCCCTCTCTGGAAGAGACTAATTATGAAACCTGAGAGGATTCCAAGATACAATATCTTAAGTTTAATTCCTCTCTCCTTCAAAATCTTTGAGAATTTTGCCCCGACAGTAGCGACGGGAAAAACGAGCTTCTCCCTCTCTATGTAAAACTTCCTCAATGGTATCACGTTGAAGTAAGAGAAAAGAGTGAGGATAATCGCGAAGAGAACTATGTAAGTGAGCGGGAGGATCCAAGCTCCCCAGTTTATGTTGCCGCCCAGGAGGAGGCTCCTCATAGCGTCCTCATCCTTCGGTACTAGGAAGTCGGGAAGGATCTGCTTGAGAGGGAAGTCTCTCGAGAGACCTGCGATAGCCCAAGACGGAAGTATGTACTGCCAACCTATGAAGAGGACTGTCATCACCTCGACCGATCCGAATATGACTCCCATCTCCCCGAAGGATAGGGGTCTCTTGCTCATACTGGAGAGAGCGTATGAGATAGCTAATATGACGAGAGCAGCCTCTCCAGTCCAGCTGTAGCCACCAGCCCCCCTTATCACTGTCTGACCGAAGAGTATGAGGAGACCGAACGCTATAGATAGAAGAAGAGCCCTCGGAGTGAATGCCCTCTCATCCTGTTCCAAGGGATCACCTAAGCGAGGAGACCTCTCTTTATATTTAAATGGTGATCGGTTATCGATGAGGATATCCCCTTATCTATTCCTCTCATCTCTCTAATCGCATCTATAGCTTCAGGGACTGCTGAGAGGATCCCATAGAGGGAAAAGATGTTGATTGAGCTCCCGTCCCTCGATGGCTCGATGGATCTCAGGAATAAAATGATGGAGAATAGAGTGTATCTCCTGAAGAACGGGTAGTAAATGCATACCTCATTCAGATCGACCTCACGATTTATTGAACTCATCCTCCTAGCGGATATTAAATGGTCTCTCAGGGTCTCTACGCTGAGTCTCTCCGATAACTCGAGCTCGAGCATAGCTGGTCTGAAGAATGGGCAACAGTATATATCGGAGACCCATCTAATCCTCAATCTACTCAGGGGTATGTCAGATAATCTCGAGAGGATGATGTCCCTCGGATTAAGCTGGATCCCCGTGCCCTCAAATGTCAACTTAATGCCCAACTCATTTGGATCATACTCTATCAGAAAATCGATACCCTCGAGGAAATCCTCCAAGAACCCCTGTACCTTTATTCCCCTCTCCTTGAAATATTCAAAGCCAGATTCGCTACAGAATAAATTAGTCATCTCAGATAAATCCTTGGAAATTGAAGTGGGCTTATGGGAGTAGAGGCCTATCACTTCTATATCCGGCTGGCTCCTCAGAGCATCCATTAGGTGAGCGGCATAAGGATCTTGCCCTATGATCCCTATCCTTATCATTTAGATGAGCTCTCCCTCAAAGCATCGACAGCAGGCAAGGGAAGGCCAGCGAGACCGTACATAACAGCACCTCCAGCTGTGTAAACTTTGCTCCCCTTCACCCCTACCATATCGGCTGCTGCGCTGAGATGCCCTCCACAGAGGACGGATTCTTTAGCATATTTTTCCATCGCGCTGACTATCTCAAGAGTCCCTCTCCTAGACTCCGGCTTCTCGAATATCCCCATGGGTCCATTAGCTATAGCTATATCAGCGCCCTTCAGCTTCTCCTTGTATAGCTCTATCGTACCGACGCCTATATCTATTATCTCAGCATTCTCAGGGATCGCGTAGACTGGGAAGTTCTCGATCCTACCATCCTCTAGCTTCAATAGGAAATCGACTGGATAGAAGATCCTACCAGACGCTTCACTCAAAATCTCCCTAGCTGCTGGGAGTAGGAGATCTAAGTCCTTCATCTTCCTCATCTTCCCGTTCAACTTATGACCAGCTGCTAGAGCTAAAAGCATGCCGACGAGCCCTCCAGTCAAGACCTCCGCCGCCTTATTGTTCCTGACAGCATGTACCATCACCTTCAGCTTATCCGGGACCTTAGCACCTCCTAATATTAGGACCCTCCTCCCCTTTATCGAATCTAGCTCCATCATCTCATTCAGCATTTTCTGCATGTTTCTCCCAGCTGCAGAAGGCAAGAGGTATGGGAAAGCGACTAAAGACGGTTGGCTCCTATGGGCAGCTTGAAACGCATCGTTAACATAAGCATCGAATAGAGGAGCTAACCTCTGAACTAAATGTGTCTTTATTAAATCTTTTGGATCTCCCTCTATGTTCTCCTCAGCCATAAATCTCAAATTCTCGAGCATTATAACATCTCCTTTCTTCATCTTCTTTATCTTCTCCCTTACATCGATTGAGAAGACACCATCCACGTATTCAACATCTATGCCAAGTTCCTTAGAGAGCTCTATTGCATGGGGCTCCGTAGTTATGAAGTCACTGCTCCCAGGCCTCCCTTGATGAGTTCCAACGACTACAGAAGCCCCTCTCTCAATTAGCTCCTTTAAAGTCTTAGCAGCTTGCTTTATCTTCTCAGTTTCCATTATTTCACCGTTCTCTCCTATTGGAACGTTCATATCTGCTCTTAAAAAGACTTTCTTGTTCTCGACATGGAGATCATCGAGAGTAGGTACCCTTCTAGTCTTCATGGAGCACCCCTCGCCTAAGCCCAGTGAAAATTAAATTTTTATCTTCTTAGAGAAGCGAGCTCGCTACATAATGGAAAACTTTTTGACAATCATTTCAGGTACTCAGAGAGAGCGTCCTTACATGGACATTCCCTCTGCTTAGGTATCCTTCTTATAGTTTCCTCAATAAGTTTCGATATATCTTGGATTTTCCTTGAAAATATCTCAATTACTTCTCCTTGTGTCAGTTTAACTGCTCCTGATACTCCTGCTGCATAATTGGTGACTACGGAAATGCTTGCATAACAGATAGCGAGTTCCCTGGCTAGAGAAGCTTCTGGGCATCCTGTCATTCCGACTATATCTCCCCCAAGTATTGAAAATGCTCTAATTTCAGCAGGAGTCTCAAACCTGTTCCCCTCAGTGCAAACGTAGACTCCTCCATCTCTGACCCTCAAGCCTATATGCTCTGCAGCTTCAATTATAGAAGCTCTTATCTCGGGGCAGTAGGTGTATGGAGTCATTGAAACATGTATTACACCGCTTATTTCCCTTCCTCTGACCTTAATTGTGGTCTCTCCATCATAAAACGTCACATCCCTACATTTAGTCATATCTATGAAGTCATGAGGTACGACTATAGTCCCAGGTTCTAGAGCCGGATTTATAGATCCTACTGCATTTGTGGCGATTACTCTCTCAACTTCAATCATGTTAAGGGCGTAAAGATTCGCCTTATAGTTCACTTTATAGGGAGGGAGCTTGTGCGAAGCCCCATGCCTCGGTATGAAAGCGACCTCTTCCCCAGCTAATTCGCCGAGTTGGACATCGCAATGGCCGAAGGGTGTACTCAATCTCAGTATTTTAGGGTTTTCCAAGAGCTTATAAAGGCCGCTTCCACCTATTATGCCTACTCTCACCATGATGACCCCTCGATATACCCTCATCATTGATGGTAATTTTTATAACTCATGCGCGTAAGTACTCGCGCCTAGAGCAAAGTTCTAAGGGGGTGTAATTATGGCCCTAGCCACAGTCGGTGGGAGACCAGTCCTGATATTGAAGGAGGGAACTACGAGAACGAGAGGAGATGAAGCTAGAAGGATAAATATAATGGCAGCGAGGGCAATAGCGGACGCTGTTAAGACAACACTCGGTCCTAAGGGAATGGACAAGATGATAGTAGATTCGATCGGTGATATAACGGTTAGCAACGATGGGGCCACGATACTACAGGAGATGGAAGTTGCCCATCCAGCCGCGAAGCTGATGGTAAACCTAGCCAAAGCTCAGGATAAGGAGGTAGGGGATGGGACGACGACTAGCGTAGTTCTCGCTGGAGAGCTTTTGATGGAGGCTGAGTCGCTACTGCAGAAGGATATACATCCTACAGTCATAGTTGAGGGATATGAGAGAGCTATGAAGTTCGTAGATCAAGAGTTAGAGAAGCTCGCTATGAAAGTCAATCCTGATGATGAGGGATGGCTCATGAAGGTCGCTGAGACAGCTATGAGCAGCAAGCTTGTGAGCGGTGAGAAGAGGAAGCTAGCTGAGATAGCTGTTAAGGCTGTGAAAGCAGTTGAGGAGATGAAAGGGGATAAGAGGTACGTAGATATAGATAACGTGAAGATAGTGAAGAAGAAGGGCAAGAGCCTAGCTGAGACAGAGTTCATCAAGGGCATAATATTGGACAAGGAAGTCGTGCATGGGGACATGCCGAAGAGCGTGAAGAACGCTAAGATAGCGATCCTAAATGTACCGCTTGAGATAAAGAAGCCTGAGATAGACATGGAGATCCAGATATCGTCACCACAAGAGCTGAGGGAGTTCATAGAGCAAGAGACCAAGATCCTCAGGGAGAAAGTAGAGAAAATACATTCTGTGGGCGCTAATGTAGTGTTCTGTCAGAAGGGGATAGATGAAGTAGCTCAACACTTCCTAGCGAAATATGGCATAATGGCGGTCAGGAGGGTAAGTGAGAAGGATATGCAGAGGCTAGAGAAGGCTACTGGAGGGAAAATAGTCAACAACTTAGATGATTTGACTGAGAACGAGCTTGGAAGAGCTGGCCTCGTTGAGGAGAGAAAGATAGGAGATGATAAGATGATATTCATCGAGGAGTGCGAGAACCCGAGGGCTGTCACGATATTACTGAGGGCTGGAGCTGATACAATACTGGATGAGGCTGAGAGAGGGCTCAAGGATGCCCTATACGTCATAAGGAATGTAGTGGAGGATGGAAAGGTATTCTATGGAGGTGGCTCCATCCAGGAGGAGGTAGCGATAAGGCTGAGGGAGTATGCTCACTCAGAGAAAGGGAAAGAACAACTCGCAATGGAGGCCTTCGCGAATGCTTTAGAGAGCATACCCAGGATACTAGCTGAGAACGCTGGTATGGATGCTGTAGATGCTATAGTCGAGCTGAGGAACGCTCACAAGTCAGGTAAGATATCTGCAGGAATAGATGTCCTTAACGGTAAGGTCGGCGATATGGCTGAGCTCGGAGTCGTCGATACTTACAGGGGAGTGAAGAACGCTATAGCCGCAGCGACTGAGACAGCTATCCTGATAATAAAGACGGACGATATAATAGCTGCTAAGCCGTACGAGGAGAAGGGGAAGGAGAAGGGCAAGGGCGGAGAGGAAGAGGAGGGTGGCGGTGAGTTTAAATCTGAGTTCGACTGATGGCCCTCGATAGGGATGAAATGGATAGATAGGGAATCCGGGAAGGTCCTCGGGATAAATGCCTTCGATCTTTTTTTACTACTCATAATTTTGTGTGCTGGCGGCTATTATGTCTATGAGAACTTAGTTCCGCCACCTCAGGAGACTAGTTCATTCTCCGGATTGAACATAAGGAATGCGGCTCTAGAGTACAGTAGGCTCTCAGGTTTAGGTTATCTCGTTTACGCTAGGGTGGACGGAGCTTGGGCTATGAACGGCACAGAGCTTCATGACGATATCCTGATAACTTGGGCTTATGAGACTAGGCTCATCGGATGGTATAAAGGGAGCAGGGTCACTATAGGGGGGCCGAATGCATATATCGAGGATATCGCTGCTACACGAATAACATTCAAGACAGCTACGCCTTCCGTAATAAGGATTTATGTGAGTCAGATAAATGGGAGTACGCTATCTGAAATATCCGATAAGTTAGAGGAAATCTCGAGGAACGTCGCGGGAAGATACGGTGTAGACACTGTTCTGATAAGATCGTCTCTCGTCATAAGCGTTCCTGGATTGAAGCCAAACGCTTTCATATACAATGAGCTCAGGAATAAGGTATACAGTAGGGTACCTTGGGGCTACCCATATTTCTCCTTAGGTGATTCTTACATAACGGTGATATTCGATTATACTCAGAGGAACTTCCTCACTACAGACGATCTGAGGACGATAGACTCTATACTGAGGGAACTGAACATCAGTTATAGTGGTACGATCCTCCAAGATGGGTATGTCTTCATAGGGACTGAGAGTCCCCTGACCGGTGTCTCAGTCTACGCTGAGCTCCTGGAGAACGCGAGGAAGTACTCGAATATAATAGATCTAGCGAAGCTGACCTATACTGTTAAGCCATGAGGTGCTTCGTTTGATCCTCTCGATACTGATCAGGTCTATCGAGAGCTCTCTGATAGGGAGAAAGCTGACTAGATTGAGGTCCTCGATAATAAAGGAGAGCTTCACATATAGAGCTCTAATTTCAATTTATAAAATCCTAAGCGAGTCTTATGATAGATCCTTCCTCGTGAGGACATCTAGGAGGCTCTGCTACTCAATTCCGGATAAAGATAAATTCCAAAAATTTCAATTTAAGGAAGGAAGTTTAATGAAAAGAGCATTGGATGTCTTTCTATCACCATTTATCCTCCCCATAGGCTTCCTATTCTTCTTCATGGTTTCCTTAGTTAGGGTGTGCGAGGGCACGGTCCTCCTGCTCTTCCTCACTGTGATATCAATGCTCCTAGGGATAGCTTTAGCTAGAGCTGAGGAGGAAATGGAGGTTAGAGATGCAAGGGGATTCATCCTCTTCCTCGGGGTCTCGATGTTCCTCATAGGTTATGCTGCTTTCATCGTCCAGATAGCGAATGTAGGGGGGATCCCCCTACTGGATGAGCAAGTGAGACGGAAGCTCTCAGCAGAGCTGAATTACCTCTCGTGGACGACGGTCCCAGGTACAGCTTTCATACTCTCTTCATCAAAGGTAAGGAGGTGCGAGGCGATCTTATTCTCCATAATAGGGTTCATACCCTCCCTTCTACTTGCTTTCAGGACGGAGATGATAGCATACATATTAGCAGTCCTCCTCGTATTATACAATAGGAAGCTGATAGGATTAGGGTTCATAGTAACTGCTTTCATAATGTTAATAATATCCTTCATAGGAGTCGGGGCGTTCAGATCTATAGCGACAGGATTGGTCCAGAACCCGATAATCTCAGTCCTCTATAGGCCGACCATAACCGTAGCAGCTCTAGATACGATCGTTAGACTCTATAGCTTTAGGCCAGTCACAAATGGCTACATCCATCTCGCTGCGATCTCCTCCCTCAAACTCATAAGCGGGCCTAGATACGGACCCAGGAACCTCATAGGTAGGTACACCCTGGGGAGGACTGACGTGTCTACGACAGCTACGCTCATAGGGGGGCCCCTCTTAGATTGGGGGATCTTAGGGGTCTTGGCATCCTCCCTCATATACTCTTACATGTTGACATTATCCCACAGGTTCTCCAGGAAGAGTGAAGCGCTCCTAGGTCCTTACGCAGTCATATACTCATACTTAGTCGTGGGGATCGAGACGGGAATACTGGATCTCAACGTCTACATCTACCTTTTAATCTCAATCCTCATCGTAATATTCTCACTGAGGCCTAAAAGATGAAAGCTCAAGAAATAATAATCCATCCTTCCTCAGGAATTTTTATAATTTTAGTCTCTATAATGATCTTCGGTTCAGTTAAATTCGGCATATCTTATCAGTGGCTCCTCGCTTCACTCTCCGGCCTCGCGTCATTCACACTAGGCGTTGCCTCAGTGAATCGCTTGGGGATCAAGTTCCTGACGATCTCCTCAGAGATAGCCCTCTTCACCATAATATCTTTCTCATTTTTGAGGATAGCAGGGTATTACGCGTTCATAATCTCATTTCTATGGCTGATAGTCGCGAACATCTCCTCATTACTCATCAGAGCGAAGGAAATGAGGACACCGATATACTCAATCCCCATATTCGCCCTAGGCGCATCTCTCGTCATTTACTCTTACCTCAAGATCCCTAGTATCGCTGAGCTGAGGGCCTCGCCCAGCGTACCAATTGAGGGAGCGTTCGGGATGTTCTTAATCTTCATATCATATCCAAGCATCTTCTCCTGGCTTTTGGAATTAAATTCACTTTATGCAGTATCATTCTCAATAGCTAGCATATCTCTCATGCTCCTTCATGGTTTCAGAGCGGACGCTATTCTAGTGATACTCTCGACGTTCCTCTTGGTATGGAGGAGGAGTAAACGTCTCTCCTACCTCCTCTTGTTATCTGTCCTGCTCCTCTACATAGGAGTGGATGTGATTAGAACTGAGCTAGCGATATCAGCGATTGAGAGACCCATCTTCCGACTCAGCACGACTTATTATTACTCTAAAGAGCTAGCATCATATTTCCTCAAGCTAATGCCTATAGAACCATTCTGGTTGACCTCTATACCACTGCATCAATCTCAGACGATAGGAAGGGGGATCTTCGGAAAGGATTTCGGGATAACTCCAACGATATTCATTGGGATGCTCATGGACCTCGGTTTCATTGGGATGTTACTCCTATCCTTCCTCATAGGCTCGGCAATCGGTCATTCCTATAGGGAGTTCATCAGAGGGGATGATGAATTTTCATACTCTATAATCTGGCCCATCATAATAACTAGGACGGAGATAGGGCTGACTCAGCTCGATCTCGCCCTCATATTCGGATCCACTATATTCTCCCTCTTGCTTAACTTTTTTAATGGATCGCGTAGCTCTCAGAGGAGGGTAGGAGAATGCCGTACTACTACCACGGTCCCGTGATGCCTGGGGGCAGGAAGCCGACAGGTGGAAAGATAAGAGTCAGCAGAGGGAAGAGGAAGAGAGAGGCAGGGAGGCATCCAGCTTTCACAACGATAGGTGAGAGGAGACTTAAGCTAGTGAGGATAAGGGGGGGAGGAATAAAGCTGAGACTCATATCAGGTAATGAAGTGAACGTAGCGGTAGGAGGGGGTGTGACGAAGAGGGCTAAGATACTGGGCTTCATCGAGAACCCATCGGATAAGACGCTGAGCAGGAGGGGCATAATAACTAAGGGGGCTTTAGTTAAGACTGACTTAGGGGTAGTGAAGATCACATCGAGGACAGGTCAGCACGGTCTACTGAACGGAGTTTTAGTGAGGGAGGACGTTGCATCGTAGGGAGAGGAAGGTGATCTACCCATCCTACTTCGACTCCAGATTAAGTAGGAAGGATGGAAGGAGAGTTCCTAGGAGCCTGGCTGTAAGGGGGCCGACACTCCAAGACCTCATAAATGCCCTCAAATCCCTCTCGATGAACTTCGATGTAGAGAAGGATAAGGGGAGACCATCTAGATGGTATAAGTTCGAAGGACGTGTTTTAGTCAATTATGAGGGAAAAAAGGAGGAGCTCCTCAAGATATTGGCTAAGGAGATGGTGAGGCAGAGGCGTGAGATTTCTGGGGGAAGTGGTCAAGGTAACTAGGTCAAGGAACTTTCTCGTGAGACTGAGACCGCCCTTAAAGGAGGATTTAAAGGGTTTTAAGGTGCTACTTGATGACCTATCCTTGGTAGGGATCGTAAGTGATATAATAGGGCCCGTTCACGAGCCCTATGCTCTCGTCAAGATATTGATCCCTCTGGAGAGAGCTAAGGATCTCATAGGTAAGAGGGTGTATCTCGCGGAGAAGGGCGATGAGAAGATCTTGAAACGCGGAGGAGATCGCGTATCTTATTGAATAAATAATTTGATATCCTCTCAGAATCCCCTCTCTCGATTATTATGACCTCTGAGGAGCTTTTCAACATCTCTATTTCTTCTATCTTAACTAGAGGCGCTGTACCAACTGAAATGATCTCTGATTCCCATATATCCCTCACTACCTCGATGAAATTCCTTGAGAGGAGCTCCATCTTCCCTATCTCATCGATCATCACGACCTCGCACTCTTCCAAAGCCCTTCTCAATGCGGGTATAGCTATAGACTCGAACCTCACGATATTCACTCTGTACTTCGAT
This sequence comes from uncultured Nitrososphaerota archaeon, assembly GCA_964519515.1. Taxonomy (GTDB): domain Archaea; phylum Korarchaeota; class Korarchaeia; order Korarchaeales; family Korarchaeaceae; genus Korarchaeum. The sequence continues at coordinate 30,798 of CAZFIJ010000018.1, read as the reverse complement.
ATAGAGGGACCCTCCTTGAAATCTGTTGATGCGAAGACATCAGTCTGTCCCGTGAGTATATCCTCGACAGCAAAGCCCCTTCTTATCCCCCTCTCCCTCAATTCCGGTGTCCTTATACCTCCAACCTTAATACCGCTAGCTCTCAGCTTCTCAAGGAGGAGCGTGATGCAAGTGGACTTCCCGGACCCGGGCCTCCCTATTATAATGAACTTCCCCTCCTTCCTCATGTGAGCTCAAGATTGACGCTGGCCTTACGCTTATATAGTGAGGGTAAGGTCTCGTTCTACTCTACGGATCTCGAAGAACTGGCTAAGATGGGACTACCATATACTAAGGCCCCGATCTTCTATAATCCGAGGATGAGGCTCAATAGGGATGTAGCTATCTCGATTTTCTCATCATTATCCTTGAGGAGCGCAGCCGATCTCATGGCAGCATCCGGAGTCAGGGCGCTGAGGCTCAAAGCTGAGGGCGGGGCGGAGGAAGTCTTGGCATGTGATTCAAACTGCTTATCAGCTCAAATAATGAAGATAAATGTGAAGTTAAATAATCTGAGCGGGATTAGAGTGAAATGCTCTGACGCGAGACTTGAAGCTGAGAGGATTGCATGGGAAAATGAGAGAGTCGATTACATAGATCTCGATCCCTTCGGATCTCCAGCCCCCTTCTTAGACTCCTTCTTGAGGGCTGTGAAACGCGGGGGCATAATAGGGGTCACCGCTACAGATGAGCCGCCTCTATTCGGTATATATCCCGATAAGTTGCTCAGGTACTACGGAGTTTGGGGGAAGAAATTACCATTCTGCAAGGAATTTGGGATTAGATCATTAATATCCTTCGCGATAAGGACTGCTGCGAGATTGGACCTAGCAGCCGAACCCCTCTTATCCTACGGAGAGGGGCATTACGTGAGAGCTTACTTCAAGATAGAGAGGGGAGCAGAGAGGTCTAAGCGTCTCTTGAAAGAACTAGGGTGGGTTCTTTACAGTGAAGGGGATTTCGAGATAATTAGGGGGATAGATGAGATACCCAAGGGGGCAATGGGGCCCATCTGGGTTGGAAAAATAGTGGAACCTGAATTCCTCAGGAGATTGAGGCCCCTGAATGAGGACGTTAAGAAGCTCTTTGAGAAGCTTGAGGAGGAAGCTGATGGCCCTCCGTTCTATCAAAGGCTAGATCTCATATGTTCTAAGCTGAATGTGAGAATTCCTAAACCCAAAATTGTGATAGAGTCCCTCAAGGAGTTAGGCCACTTTGCAGCTAGATCTCACCTAGATCCCCTCGGTATTAAGACGACAGCTAAGAGGGAAGAGATAGAGGATCTAGTCAGGAAGCTCACTTCTTCCTGAAGAGGATCATAGCATGCTTAGGATCGTATGGGGAGAGATCTATGGACTCGAGGAGCTCATATCTACCGGTCTCCAATACCTCTCTCTCAACTCTCTTGTATATCTTCTTAGGGGGGAGCGTGACATCTATACTGCTCGCCTTGACAGCGATAATAGCCACTCCACCACTCTTCAGAAATAGATCAGCGTTCTTGAGCAGGATATCGACTTGATCCGGTTGAGCAACATCCTCATATATGATATCAACCTCTGTAATGAGCCAACTATAGTTGTAAGGTCTCCTGGCGCTCTCCAATATCGGAACGATATTCTTCCTATATTCAGCTACTCTTAAAAGATCTCTCATCACCCAATGAGCTACTTCGACTCCGAATATCACTCCGCTCTCCTCTATAATATCGCTTATGTGAGAGGCAGTCGTACCAGAGGCTATGCCGAGGTAGAGGACCCTAGACCCCCTCTTGAAAGGGAAATTCTTGAGCCCATTATATATAGCTGCGGCTAACTTCGATCTCCTCGGGTTCCATATCCTGTACTCCACTCCCTGAACTTCCCTCAGGGTCTCATCGTATATCTTGATCCCGGGGGTCAAGTTCCTCGTAGCTAAAAGCTTCTTCCCGTTCAAAATCCAATAAACGTTCTTAAAATTTTCATCCTCCTTTACTCTCACTCTTAAACGCCTCCATGAACTTCTTCAATTTCTCCTCTATCTCCATCCTCAGGCGATCCCCTATGTACTTCCCATCTCCGTAAACATCGACCCTAGCAGCTATAGCTATCTTAGTAGCTAAAAGCCTCGATATCTTCCCCCTCAAGCTCTTCGGGGCTCCCCTTACTTCTTTAGCCTGGAATATGACTCCATGCTTCGGGGGCTTGGCTCCTTTGGTTAAATGCATGAATATCGCCTTATGGGCCCCTAATATCTGTATTGAGCTAGCAGGAAGGCTTGCAAGTCTCTCGAGACTTCCCGCAATAGCTATCAACCTAGCACCAACCATTGGGTGAATTACAGCTGATAAGTTCGGGGCTGCTCTCCTCATCAAATCTTCTATATAGAGTTCCATTTCCCTCTTAGCTTCATAAAGCTCAAGCCAGCTTAATGCTGCTTTCCTTATTGCCTGAAGATCTATATCACTTAAATCAGCTCCAATAGAGTCTCTAGAAGCCCTAATTACCTTCTTAATGATCTTCTCATCTAAACCAGCTTCTTCAAGTATTTTTTGATCTAACTTCCTCCTGTTGGGCTCTACGGATATCAGCTTGATGAAATCGTAGTGATCCTCTACGAGTTCATCGAGCTCAGGGAAGTGTATCGAATACCACTCCCTTATCGTAGGCGCTATTATATTCAACGCCTTATTTGAGTGATCGACGAAATCTACAGCCTTTATAACTTGTTGATCTAGGGAACTGAGCCTCTCTCTCACACCAGACTTCGAAAGCAAGATGCCCAGCTCATTTAAGAACTGAAAATATTCCTTCTGCTTGATCTCTCCCCATGCTTGTGAAGCATATCTTATAGGGGAGCTCCTGACAATAGAGAAGGGCTTCTCACCTGGGGATAATGTGGAGCTCTTCCCTATCTCGTCTAGGATCTCCTTGAGGATGGGATCGTTGACTACTATCTCATCAGCATTCATATTCGATAATATCTTATTAAGGGCCTCCCTTAAGAATTCCCTCCCCTCGAGTATCCTCGCGATAGCCTTCTCATCCTTAGGGAATGGTACGAGCTCTAGCAACTTTCCATTCTCATCGAGCAATAAGATGCCATAGGGCTGTATCGCCAGGAATGCTCTCAAGAGGACCCCTCAGATCGGATGCTGCCCAGGTTTCCTATTGAGTATATACCTTTTACGATATAGGATCTTCATCCTGACCCTCGGTGGGGGGCTTCTCCTCTCCCTAGCCTCTACCTTCGGGGTGAGCGATCTAACCTTGCCCGCCTTATTGAGGGCACCATGTGTTCCTCTAGGCATTCTCTCACTATGGCTAAGTGAGGCTCCCCATTAATATATGTTTGCATACATCCCTATCCGCTAGGCTCTAGTCTCAAGCCCTACAAGAGGCCCTGATGATGAGTCTATGTGGTTATTGAAGGAGCTCTGAAGTCTCGCTCTTCTCATCTCTCTTCATCAATAATAGCCTATAGTTCTCTATAAGACCCATTATATCGAATTCCATGCCCTTCTGAGATTCCTTAACTTCCTCACTTCTAGCGAGCAACTTGAGGGCCTCATCCATCGGGATGACTGGAGTTACCCCATTCCAAGCTATCCTATAATTCTCCTCCGAATCGACGAATATACCCTCCTCCGAAGCTCTCTTCATGAAATCTGGAGGTGGAGGGCTTCCCCTGTAGAGTAAGATCTTTATTCCCATACTCTTGAGCTTCTTGACGATACTACCGCTAGCTCCTGATGCATCTAAAGCCAAGATGGCCTCAGCACTCTCCGTCATGGAGTCTATCTTTTCCTTAGCTAGTGATGGGAGGACCTTGACCTTAATTCCCGGGATCTCGCTCCTCTCAGATATAGCTTTCAGCTGGGATCTAAGGAGTTCATTCTGCCATCTTTCCCTCTCCAGCTCCTTCTCCAGTTCCCTTATCCTAGAATCCCTAGCAGATATTCTCCTATCTATCTCTATCTCCAGGTTCCTCATCTCCTCCAGGTACTCTATTCTCCTCCGCAGATCGGAGATCTCCTCGTCTTTCCTCCTTATAATTTCCTTGTACCTCTCTATCTCCTCCCTTAACTCTCTAATCTTTAGGATAAGCCTCTTAACGTAATTATCCGTCTTAGCTAACTCCTTCCTCAACTCAAAGTACTTAGACTCCCCTCTGACCTCTTTGGAGGAGAACTCCTCCAAGGCTGCGGATATAGGTGTCCCCTTCAGGATCCTGCTCAATATGAGATCAGCATCCTTCCCGAGGCCTGCTTCCTCAATCTTAGCTCTAGCTTTAGCTATCAGATTCTTGGCCTTTTGATAAGCCTTCAGAGCTGCTGCAAGGGAGTCCCTCTCATGAGAGCTCTCAGCCCTCACCCCCTTCTTTTCCTCAAACTCCGTAACTATTTTCCTCTTCTCCTCAGCTTTCATATCATATTTAGCGACAATGAGCTTTGAATCAAACATATTAGCTATCCTGACTACGCTTTTCGGTGGAGGATTTACATCTGTTGCTATTATGACTGGGTAGCCGTAATTCAAGATCTCCTCAATTATCTCAGATCTCGAAGCCCTTCTCATCGTTTTCAGGGAAAGTATCTCACCATTCAAGTCCATTATCGCTAAACCAACGGACATACCCGGATCTATGCCCACTATCAAGGGCCTGGATTTAGGTAGGGTTGAGAATTGCTCCCCGGGGAACTTCACCTTGCTCCTCCAGGAGTGAGATAGTATTATCCTGAAGGGTGACCACTCACTGCTCTCCTTTATCACCTTCCTGACCTCCTCAGGATCCGCATAGACTATGAATTCAGCCCTCCTAAGTCCTCCTGAAGCTCTCTCAACGTAAAGATCATAGTCCAAATTAGCTTTATCGAGTTCTGTCGCTATCCTATTTGCCTCGCTCAATATACTGGCCTCTATAGATCTCCTCCACCTATCGCTCCCGGACCCCCCTTGCTTAACGCTCCTGTTCCTCGTGACCAGTATCCTAGTCTCCGGATACATAGCGACAGCTTCCGTCCCGACGCCGAGCATAGCTAAGTTGGCCACTATCCTAGCTGTACCGAGAGGATCGGAGTGAGATGGTGAGGGCAGTCCAGCTTCCTTGGCTACTGAAGATAGAGGCCTTATACCGTTTGGCGATCCAGTGACTTGAATTAGCTTACATTTCGGCGGTAGCTTTTCCATTACCCTCCTGAGATCGTTGGAATCCGAGGCTATCTCGAAGACGTTATCAGTCGCTAAGATATTCACATCATACTTCCTCAGGAGTTCTAATACATCATCGAGGGTCACCTCTTCTGCCTCGAATAAGACTCCCTCCTCTCCGAGGATAGAGATCGAATATAGAGGCTTCCTGCTGGACCTCGGAGATCCTGACTTTATATCTATACCGGCGACCCTCAAATCCGCCATTCAGTTCGATGTCTGATAGTTGCTTTATTAAAGTTTACCATACGATCGATCGTGGATGAGGGATAAGTTAATCGCTTCAATCCTCATAGTGCTACAGCTCAACCCCTTGCTTTTGCTCTCACAAGGAGGGGTTTACGTTCAGATAGAGCCGAGAGAACCATGCATAGCGGGATTTCCCTGTAAAGTAAACATCTCAATATCAAATAGCGACGGAACTATATTACTGCATAAACTGAGGCTCATAACACCTTGGGGCGCATTCGTGAAGGACTTGGGGTTGAGGGAGATGAGGGCCGGTGAATCCCTGAAGGTGTGCGTAGTGGTGAACGTGAGCATCGACTCACTAGAGGGCCCGAACTTCCTGAGGCCGGAGCTCATCTATTTCGTCAGGGGGGAGACTGGAATGAAGAGCTCTCGTGGGAATTCTTCGGCTATCTTGATTCAGCGTCCCAGGATCACTGTCAGCCTTCTAGCCTCCCCTCTGAGTTATCAAATCTCCCTAGGTGAGCCTCTAATCTTAGAAGGGAGCTTCAGAGTTGATGGGATCCCTAGCGACTTCTACCCGACATTAAGCGTTTATGTAGATGGTGTTCCCACTATCGAGAAGGACATGAATTCATCAAGTGGGCTCTTCTCGATCCAGGTTCCATTGGCTAAACCGGGTATTCATGAAGTCAATTTGAGCCTCTGCTATTTGATAGGGTGCGAGTCCAAGACATTCAGTGTGCTCGTGAGAGAGGCTCCCAAGGAACAACTATCGATGGAATTGAACTCCACGAAGAGGTACTTTCAAGATCTCCTGAGCTATTATAGGACCGCAGTTAATGATTCAATACCCATCCCGAGATATGTGCTCTCCAATATATCTGCGATAGATTCCCTAATCAGCGAAGCAGAGGGTATCTTGAGCGGGAACATGACAGGGGATGAGCAGAGAGCGGGGGATCTCCTCAACAGAGCTAGGGGATTCATCTCCCTCAGCATGGGGGAGATCACTAAGGCATATAAGGAAACTCTTTTATCAAAACTGGACGATTTAAGAAATGAATTGAATTCAATATCTAAAATAGATGAGAAGACTTACAGGGATCTCAACGTTAGCTTAAGTGAGCTGGAGGGTAAGATCGCATCGATATCACCGGATAATGCCTCGAAAACATATTGGGATGTCATTAACCGGATGGAGGAGATAAAGAAGATCGTAAATTCCAAGAGGGAAAGCCTTATGAGCGATATCGCTAAATTATCCTTAGTTCTCATAACCCTACTCTTAATTTCAATAGTTTCCATAACAACGCTTATCTTGAGAGTTTGGAGAGGGGAGACGAGTGAAGGGTGAGCGTTGAATGTGCGGGATAGTGGGGATCATCAGGAGCAAAGCGGGAGTACTCTCAGATCTCCTTAAGTCTCTGAAGAGCCTTGAATACAGGGGCTACGACTCCGCAGGGATCGCTATCTCGCTTGGAGATGATATCTTCATTCTGAAGGGAGTCGGGACGATAGACCAAGTCATAAGAGGGGTAGAGATCCCCGATGGGAGTATAGGAATAGGGCATACGAGATGGGCGACCCATGGTGGTGTGAGCTTTGAGAACGCTCATCCTCAGATATCATGCGATGGGAGGATAGCGGTAGTTCACAACGGTACCTTGGATGGGTTCGAGCAACTGAGGGAGGATCTGAGAGCGAGGGGTCACGTATTCAGATCGGAGACAGATACGGAGGTGATAGCTCACCTAGTCGAGGAGGGGATGAGGGAGGGACTGAGCCCTCTACTATCTCTTCACAAGGCTGTGAGCATGTTGGAGGGGAGTTATGCTATAGCGATGATATCAGCTGGGTACAGCTCAATATACTTAGCTAGGAGGAAGAGCCCCCTCGTGATAGGGTTGGGGAAGGGTGAGAACTACTGCGCATCCGATGTATCGGCCTTACTGCATCTCACTAAGGAATTCATATTTCTAGAGGATGGAGAGCTTGCTGAGATCACTCCTGAGGATGTGAGGATCTGGAGAGGAGATGGGAAGCTCGTAGCTATAGAGAGGAGGGCCGAGATAGTTGATTGGTCGCCTCAGCAGATGGAAAGAGGGAAATATGAGCACTTCATGCTGAAGGAGATAAATGAGCAGCCTTATATAATGAGGAAAATAGCTGATACCATAGAGTACTATAAGAAGTTCTCCGAGAGGCTCGAATTAGCGTTAAAGAGCGGATCATTATCGATAGTGGCCGCAGGCACATCTATGCACGCTGGTCTCATAGGTAAATTCTACCTCTCAACTCTAGCTGGATTCGGATCAGATGTGATCATAGCGTCGGAATTCCCAGAGTGGTCCCGTCACATATCAGAGGGGGATGTTATACTAGCTATAAGCCAATCCGGGGAGACGGCTGATGTGCTAGAGGCTGTCAGAATAGCTAGGGATAGGGGAGCTAAGGTATTCTCAATAGTTAACGTCCCAGGCAGCACTCTAACTAGGCTCTCCGATGAGTACGTTTTCATACAAGCGGGTCCTGAGGTTGGAGTAGCTGCTACGAAGACATTCACAGCTCAAGTAGCCTCCCTCTATGTGATATCATCGCTGATCTCCGATACTGATTCCTCTGAAGATCTAAGGGGAAAGCTCCTCAGTATATCAGATTCAATCTTGAGGGATATCGGGAGAGTAGATGAGGAATCTAGGAAGATAGCCGGTCTATTGAGATCGAAGGAGCACGTTTTCTTCTTGGGCAGGGGTGTGAATTATCCCACGGCTTTGGAAGGGGCGCTCAAGCTGAAGGAGATAAGTTACATACATGCAGAGGGCTATGCGGCGGGTGAGTATAAGCACGGGCCTCTCGCATTGATAGAGGAGGGAGTACCTGTGATAGCTTTGATACCGAAGGAGAGGAGTCTGATAAATAAGATAATATACAACTTGATGGAAGTCAAGGCAAGGGGTTCATTCACGATAACTATTCAGCCGCCTGACACGAGCTTGCCCTCTGACAGAAAGCTCATAGTTGATATCGAGGATGAACTCACATCGCCCCTGATTTACGCGATCCCTCTCCAACTGATAGCTTATTACACAGCTCTAGAGCTAGGAAGGAATCCAGATAAGCCTAGGAACCTGGCCAAGAGCGTTACAGTAGAGTAGCTACTCTAATGTCACGAATAGCACATTATTTCCCCTTATGAAGAGGGTTCCCACACTCCTTTTAACTTCTCCAGATGTCGGGTCAACTTCTCTCGCAGAATCAAGCACTAAATTCATCATTTCATCATAAACAATGAGCTTTCCGACTATCTGGCTCCCATTCTTCAACCTCACAGTTACCTCTGCACCATGGGACTTCTTAAGGTGAGATAGGGGAAGCTCCTTGCCCGAATCCATACGGATCTACCTCCATCCTCTCATCAAAAATAAATGCTTTCTCATCTACTGCTGAGGGCTATCCTCTCTATCTCCTCCTTCCTCCTTATAGCGAAGCTCCTGTTCCTATCATACTCCGCAGCTGCAATTATTTCCTCTGCTAGGGCCTCAGCTAGGCTTCTTGGACTCCTGAAAGCCTTCATAGCTGCTCCTTGTGCTATATGCCTTATCGCTAGATCCACCATCCTGCTGGGGGACGTGTCTACAGCGTGGAAGTAACTCACGCCTCCGTACATTATCCTCGTGACCTCCTCCCTTATTATTGAATTCTCTATTGCATCTAGGAACACTTGAATAGGATTTTTTCCAGTTCTCAATTCTATTATCTCGAATGCATACTTTACAGTCCTCATAGCCTTCAACTTCTTCCCCTGGTTCTTGCTATTGACATGGTCCTTCCTGCTGCCGGAGTTCATCGCTTGACCCATCAGCCTATTCACCAACCTCTCCACTATGGGGATCTCCAGCTTCCCGAATTTCTTATGCTCATGCCTACCTCCTGTGTGCGGTAGGTACACTGGCTTGAGTGATATGACATTCTTCAAAGCTGCGTTCTCTATCCTAAGGTCATCATAGCCCCATCTTCCAAACAGCTTTATCTGAGGACCTGGATTCGACCCACTCTCACTACTCATCACGATCACCTGCTAGGCTTCTCCCTCTTCCCTCTGAGTATCGCTTCTAAAGAGACCCCGTTAACCTTTATCACCTTGAACCTGACGCCCGGTATATCTCCCATGGACCTGCCCCTAGATCCACCTATCCCCTCCACGATCACTTCATCGTGCTCATTTATCACGTTGAGAGCCCCATCTCCTGGAGCGAATGCAGTTATTATAACACCGTTCTTCGCTAACTGGACTTTTACAGCTTTTCTGAGTCCTGAATGCGGCTGCCTAGCCTCAAGCCCTACCTTCTCGAGCACTATGCCTCTAGCCATAGGAGCCCCTTCGAGCGGATCGAACTTCTCCTTGAGTCTATAGAGCCTCCTCTTCACCCTCCAGCTATGCAACCTCTTCTCCTTATACTTCTCCCTGAGTATCCTAGCGGCGTAGAGGCCCATAGGTGATTTCTTACCCATACCATCACCTCGAATCATGAGGTACCCATGTCGCTATTTTAACGTTGTCTATATCATACCACCTCTTAGCTAGTAACCTGGTCCTCTTTATCCTCCTTCCGTTCCTTCCGATGGCTAAGCTCTTATCTTCATCTAATACATAAGCTATTGCAGTGATACCATCGTTCTGATGAACTATTTTCACTTTCTGAACTCTAGCAGGACTTAAGAGATTAGTTATGAATCCTTCTGGACTATCATCGAACTCGACGACTTCAATGTCATAGTCCAGATCCCCCTTGAGGAACCTCTTCATCGCTTTCAATTTCCTACCTCCCCTTCCGACAGCTCTTCCCAGATCTCCTTTCTCAACAACGAATATCAGCCTGTTCTCATCCTTATCCTCGACTACGTCCCTAGGGCTGACTCCGAGCATGTCTTGGAAGAGCTTTATATATCTCAATTGTTCCGGGGCTATCGTGACCTTCTTCCTAGCTATCATCTCGACTCCTCCAGCTTCCTCAAGACCTCAAATATCCTCGACTCCCCCTCCTCCATTATAGCAGCAGCTGATACGAAGAAGGGCCTCTTGAAGGCTCTCCCAAGGTCCAATGATTTCCCCGGATATTTGTAAATAGGTACTCCAGCCAGTTTGGAGAGGTACTCAAGCTCTATCTTCAGTTCCTCAGGTATGTTACTCGCTAGGACAACTAACTTCGGATTGTTCCCAGATTTAAGCTGCCTTATTACCTTTTTTGCTCCCAATATCACTTTACCTGACTTAGAGGCTAGATAAAGCTCGGATTCAACTTCGCTACTCATTCCTCAACACCTCCTTTGCTTTCCCACTGAAGTCCCATAGCACCGATACCTTGCCCGTTCCTATAGGTGGGGTCTGTCCCATTATTAAGGCATCGAGTGGACCCAATATCTTATTCACCTCTCCCCTCCTCGCGGTATTGAGTATCACATGAGTCGTCCATTCGAAGGCCATCTTGCTCAAGGGCGTCTTCATCTCACTGAAGAAACCCGAGGATACGCCGGCAGCCTGGAGCCTTATGGCCTCTATAGTCCCTGAATAAGTCATTATATCGGCGACGAGGGAGATGTACCTCCTATCTACCTCGAGCCCCTGGTCCTCCAGGATGCTAGCTAGCTCATTGAATATGCAGTTCCTCGCGGCCTCTATACCGAGGACCCTCTCGATCTCCTTACAGTCATTCGTAATAGTTCTCGCTATATCGACACAGCTCATGCTTAATACAGCTGCTAAATTGGATCCAGAGGTCCTTATAACGTATTCCTTCCTTCCATCTGTCTCAACTGTCTCTACCCATGCCCTCTTTATCCCCCTGACGCCCGATACGGGCTTATCCAGTATCCTGTAGGACCAGGATCTGAGTGTTTGGAGCGGCTTATCTCTTTCAGCCGCTTCGTAAAGGTACACTATTATCCTATCGTCCTCTACCTCCACTTCTCCCTTCATCCCCTTAGCTGTAGCCCTTATTATATTCAGGAACCTCTCCATTGGTATCATGTTGTTCTCCAAAGCCCTCTTATCCGGCTTTATCGTTAACCTGTAATTGAAGTTATCAATAGCGTATTCCTCTATTAGATCCCTCACCCTGAGCTCCTTCAAGTTCCTGAGTATCTTCCTCAGGTTCGATATGTCCTCTTGGCACTTCGGTCTCAAGTATATCTTCATCGTCGGCGTGCTAGTCGATGCGTAAAAGACCAGCTCCTTGAACCTCTCCACACCGTGGGTCACATCCATAGCTAGGAGGCCTGGCGCGTGGAAAGTCCTGAGCACCATCTGTGTCGTTGGCTCCGCTATGCTTTGAGCGCTTATCAGACCTATCGGTGTGAGAACCTCTACCTTAGCTCTCTCGAATCCCTCCTTCAGCTCAGCTATTATCTCCTTCAACTCACTCTCCTTGGGTCTCGCTCCGTGTATGGCATCCGCTAGGGAGAGAGGGAGATCCGCTTCCCTCAGGAGTTCCTCGATCTTATCCTTCGAGACTCCTCTCTTCCTCTCCTCCTTCACGTACTTCCTTATTATCCTCTCCAAGTTAACTGGCTCGTTCCTGAAGAGCTTCGTCGGATCGTAACCATCGCCTCCGAACTTGAACTGGATTATATGTCCCATTGAATCCCTGACTGTCTCATCGTAGGAGACGTATACGTCCTTCAAGGAATTAGCTACTCTCCTGTAGAAGTATCCGCTATCCTCAGTCCTCCTACCCTTATCTATTAGAGATTCCCTACTCGACATAGCATGGAAGATGAACTCCGCTGGATTCAAACCGCTCACATAACTGTTCTTAACGAATCCCCTCGCTTCAGGGCTCAAATCTCCCCTCTGGAAGTAAGAGAGGACCCTATCCTTATACCCCTTCCTCGGCCTACCACTCGTTAGCACGAATCCTATCCTCGTCTTCACCTTCTGCTGACCGACCTGTCCTATTATCTGAGCTAAGTTCGCCATAGAGCCTCTAGCTCCAGTCTTAGCCATTATGCTAACATTCGACTTGGGGTCTATGTACTTCGATATCACGCTGCTCACCTTACTCCAGAAGCTATCCATCGTCTGAACTATATCGAACTCAAGCATCTGCTCCTCCCTCATTATCCTCAAGAGCTCTTCCTTCGTCCTGTAAATTGTGATCTTCCTTGTTATTGGTCTGCTCCTTATCAACCTCGTTACCTCTTCCTTCATGTTTGAGTAGATTTCCTCTATCTCCCTCTTAGCCTCCTCAGGTATCATGAGCTCCTTGGGGGAATTAGTTATACCGTATAGGAGCACCTCCTTCGAGGCTATCTTCAGGAGTTTATTCAGGAATTCTATCGCCACATCCTCGCCGTAGTCCCTTATCAGGACATCTATCAGCGTCAATCTTCCCTTAACGAGAGTACCAACTATGTTATCATCTAGAACTCCTGAGAGGAGCTTCCCCTCCCTTATCAGCACATATCCATCTCCCGGGCAGGAGGGATCCTTGCACTCAGAAGCCTTAACCGCTGACTTAGCTATACTCTCGAAGTTCAAGTCCTCCGGGAGCAACATCGAGATGAGTTGCTTCCCAGTCCAAAGTCTCCTAGGCCTCTTTATAGCGGGCTCAGGTAATTGAGTTATACCTGCCCTTGAGAGGATCCTGGTAGCTTCATTCTTATCGAAAAGGGAATCCTTCTTCGTTATCATGTAGAGAGCAGTTATGAAGTCCTGCCTAGCCCCTATTATAGAGCCTCCAGTCCTGGGGGAGAGCATGTTGTATTTCACTCCCATGAGCTCCCTCACTTCAACGCTCCCATCCAATATCTGGGGCACGTGGAGGTTCATCTCATCCCCATCGAAGTCCGCATTATAGGGGACGCAGACAGCTGGGTGAAGCCTGAAGGTAGCTCCGGGCAGCACCTTAACTCTATGCCCCAGCATCGAGAGCTTGTGGAGGGAAGGCTGCCTGTTGAATATGACGTAATCCCCATCCATGAGGTGCCTCTCAACTATATCTCCTGGCTCAAGTTGCTCAGCTGCCTCCCTCAGGGCATCTTTCCCCTTCCTCTGAAGTATCTTCAAGCTTATCGGTGTGACCCCTCCTTTCCTTATCGCGTTAGCGCCGGGATACTCATCAGGCCCCCTCATGACTAACTCCTTCATCTTCTCTATGTTATTCTCATTGACGTACTCCGGTACAGTGAGGACCATCGCTATCTCAACGGGGACACCGACTTCATCGATATCTATCATGGGATCCGGAGATATGACAGTCCTAGCTGAGAAATTAACCCTTTTACCTATCAAATTCTTCCTGAGCCTTCCCTCCTTCCCGCTGAGCCTCTGGAATAGGGATTTAAGGGGCCTCCTAGTCCCCTTCTGCATAGCTACAGGCATGCCTGCTGTAGCGTTATTGAAGAATACACTCACCCAGTATTGCAGATGATCCCATTCACTCTCCACCATGCTTACAGGAGCACCAACTCTCTTAGAATTATTCAGCTTCCTGTTGGCCTTCAGGATCTCAACGAGTATATGAGTGAGATCGTCCTCAGACCTCTCGCCCGTCTCCAAGTATATTGAGGGCCTCGCTGTGAGAGGAGGAACCAATAGGACTGTGAGAACTGCCCACTCCGGTCTAGCTCTCTTAGGATCAAATCCTATGAGAAGGGAGTCATCATCACTAATTTTCTCCAAAATATCCCTTATTTCATTTGGCCATAGTCTCCTCGGCTCGGGCTCCTTAACGATGAATTTGTAAACTTCCTCTAACTCGACCCTATGGACAGGCGCTCCGCAATGCGGACACTTCTTGTGCTTCTTCGCATATACCTTGACCTGATCCCTAACTTCCCTCACGAGCTCATCATCAACTACCTTCTCAGGATTATCCCTAGCGTACTCATGGGCCCTCTCAATGAACTGGGATCTCCTCTCTTGAGGGAGCAGGACCTTCCCGCACTTATGGCAGACTGTATTGAGGGCATCCTTTATCCTCTTCACGTAGCCTATGTGTACTACGGGCATCGCTAACTCTATCCTTCCGAAGTGCCCGGGGCAGTTCTTAGGGAGATTTCCGCATACAGGACATCTCTGCCTCGGATTTATCGTCCCTAGCCTAGGGTCGAGGACACCTCCCTGGACTGGGAGGCCTCCCTCATCGTACGCTGTAGGCTCCGTTATCTCTATGAACCCTATCTTCCTAGCATCAGCTGGTGATATGAGCCCGAAGATCACTTTATCGAGCCTATAGGGTAGGATCTCCTCCTCAGGCACCGGTTCCCATATCAAAGCCAAAGTCCCACCCCTATATCTCCTCCTCCACGCTGAGCCTCACGTCTACGTGCCCGCTCATCAGTTCCTCTATGAATAGCTTCGAAGCGTAACTAGTTATCAGGGGTTTGACTTCAACGGAGGATTGGCACCTCGGACAGAAGAACTCGTTCGTCTTCTGATTGAAGAATGCGATCGTTCCACACTCCTTACAGACGTAGATTATCGTCTTATCGGATTGATCTATGTACCTATCCCTTATGACGGAAGCGGCTCCATGCGATATCAGGACTTCGCCTTCCATCTCACCGAGCCTGAGCCCTCCTCCTCTAGCCCTTCCCTCAACCGGCTGCCTCGTGAGGAGTTGCATCTGCCCCCTAGCTCTAGCATGTATCTTATCCCTCACCATGTGCTTGAGCCTCTGGTAGTAGCTTATCCCTATGAAGACAGGGGCTTTTATCATCCTCCCAGTCCTCCCATCGTACATTATCTCCTCCCCGCTGTACTCGAATCCGAGCTTGACCAATGCCTCCATCAAATCCTCAACGGGCTCAGACATGAATGGAGTCGCATCTACGAACCTCCCCTCTAGAGCTCCGACCTTGCCGGCTATTATCTCATAGAGCTGGCCTATCGTCATCCTGGAAGGTATGGTGTGGGGATCTAAGACTATGTCAGGGACTATCCCCTGAGCTGTGAAGGGCATGTCCTCATGCCTGTATATCATCCCGAGCACACCTTTCTGCCCATGTCTAGTCGCGAACTTATCACCTAGTTCAGGCGGCCTCGTCTCCCTCACATTAACTCTGACGAGCTTCTCCCCACCTGTCTTAGTCGCTAGTAATACGTCTGTGACGACTCCCCTCTCCCAAGCCCTCATGGAGATAGAAGTATCCCTCCTCTCGAATGTGTACTGCGGGTAGCCGCTCCCCACCGTCAGCTCGGGTGAGAACCTAGGGGGGCTCGTCTTCCCTATGAGGACATCCCCTCCCTCTACATAAGTCTCGGGATCTACTATGCCATCCTCACCCAGCTTCTGATAGTATTGCTCCTCCTTCTTACCCGAGACCTTCTTCAGGGCTACTGGATTCTCGAACTTATCTCCCTCTATTATAGCATGCCTCCTCGCTTCTGTCTCATAAGTCCTGAAGAACACAGCTCTCGCTGCTCCCCTATCTATAGCTCCCTTCGACATCACTAACGCATCATCCATGTTATATCCATCCATCGGGAGGAGGGCGACGACTAAGTTCTGGCCCGAGGGCCTGTAATTGTAGCCAGTTATCTCAGCCCCTTTCGTCTCAACTATTGGCCTCTGCGGGTAGAACATGAGGAACGCTCTGCTATCGAATCTAAGCCTCCAATTAGCTAGGTACTCCCCAAGCCCCTGCCTCACCATATTAGATCCTATTATATCCCTCGGTATGTTGTTGTGCTCAGCGTAAGGTATCTGGGATGCTGCTACGCCGAACATAGCGTAAGGAGCGAAGTCGAAGTGCGTGTGCTTATCAGTTATCTCCTCTATGCTCTGCGCAACTACAGCGTATTCCTCCTCATCGGCATCTAAGAGCTCAACTATACCCATTTTCACGAGATCCGTGAAGCTGAGCTCACCAGAATCTACCTTCGGGAGGAGTTCTATAGCCTCCTTCAACTTGCTGACTGGGATTAGGGGCCTCCTCATCCTCCCGGCATCAGCGTTTATGAATACAGCTCCCTCCTCCCTATTATATATGAAATTGACCTCAGGGTTGAGCGTAGCTCTCTTCTTCTTCAGGAAGCTTATCAGTTCCTCCGGCTTATCGGTGAAAGCTACGAGCCTCCCATTGACGTATATCGGTGTCAAGCTCCCTACTTCCCTCGGCTTCGCTTCCTTAGCTGGTTTCGCGCCCCAATCGAGCACTAACTCTACTATGGGCTCGGGATCAGTCCCGAATGTCACATCGCAGAATATAGCTAAGCTCCTCACTAGACCTACGTTCGTCCCCTCCGGAGTCTCTAAGGGGCACAGCCTCCCTATGCTCGTCCCGTGCGTCTGCCTGACCTCATGGAGCGGGAGGCCCGCAGGTAGTGGGGAATTGACCCTCCTCAAGTGGTGGAGAGTAGCTATATAGTTCGTCCTCTCGAGGTTCTGGCTGACTCCTAGATCTCCTCCCGGCCATGCACCTGTAGCCACAGCCCTTATTATCCTCTGAGTGACGAGCTTCTGGCTCTGAATTATCCTCCTTATATCGAGATCATAGACACCACTGCTCAACTGTTCATCAGCTTTCTCCTTGAGCTTCCTGACTAACTGATAGAAAGAATCCCTGAATACTTCCTGCATCAGGGTCCCTGAGAGCCTCAACCTCTTGTTAGAGAAGTGATCCTTATCGTCCGGCTCGAGCTTACCCCTGACGACCTTGAGTAGCTTCTCTATCATCTTCGCTAGGAAGTAAGCTTTGACTATGTTATCCTCCTCACTGACCCCTATGTGCGGGAGGAAGTTATTCTTCAAGTACTCCTTAGCGTACCTTATCCTATCCGTCCTCGGGACCGCTTGAACGAGCCTCCTGCCTATATAATCTAAAGCCTCCTCTCTCGTTATTATCTGAGCCCCTTCTTCCTCAGCTCTCCTCTGGACATCATCCAAGCTGTAGAGGAACTCGCTCCTTATCTCATCATCCACAGATGATATAGCGTCTACTATGTCTTCATCCCTCTCCAAGCCCAAAGCCTTGAGGAGCATCGCGACCGGGATCCCTCTGAGAGCTCCTGTAGATGCCTTTATCGTTCCATCCCTCATATAGTACTCTAAGTACAGCCTGGTCCTCAGACCAGCTCTCGCTGAGACTATCTGAGCTACATGCGAATAGGGTTTATTTTCAGCTACTGTCTGCTCGACTATCACTTTATTCGGAGCTATATCGTCTCTCATAACGAGTACTCTCTCAGAGCCGTTTATTATGAAATAACCCCCTGGATCCCTGGGATCCTCTCCCTTGCTTATGAGCTTCTTCTCATCTAACCCATATAAGTAGCAGCCCTTCGATTTCACCATTATGGGGAGATGACCTATCCTCACTCTCTCAGTCTTCAGCTCCATCCCTCCAGCGTATACTTTGACCTCCAGCTCGATAGGAGCTATGTAGTCAGCGTTCCTCAACCTTATCTCATTGGGCATCGCTGGGAGTGAGGAACCATCGTACTCATCTATTTCAGGCCTTCCAACGTACACCCTGCTGAGTATGAGCTTGTAATTCTCGACTAACTCTATCTCCTTGAAGGCATCGACTACTTCCTGTATGCCCCTCTCCAAGAACCTATTGAAGGACTCTATCTGGACATCAGCTAAGTTCCTCTCCCTGAAGTAAGCCTTAACTATCGGATAGAAATCCACCTCGCTCCTCTTAGATAGCAAATTTCACCCCTCCTGAAAATGCCTCTCCCTCACGACATACCTGTAATAGATCCCCTCATCCCTATATATCCTTATGAGGTCCCCTGGCTTCGCTCCAAGCCTCTCCACCATCGGATCGCTCTCCAATATCTTCGGGAAGAGATCTAGAGGACCGTATCTCTGGATGAGAGCTATCTTCTCCTCCTCACTCACTATCTCATGCTTTGGAACGAGCAGGCTCTCCTCTATGTTTATCTTCAGGGGTTTCCTTAACTTCTTGCCTCTCTTTCCCTCAGCCTCTATAAGGGACTCTTCTTCAGTCTCATAATCTAGGGGGGCGCCAGCCCCCCGTAGGATATCGTCCTCCTCTACCAATCAGGCACCCCCATAGGGAATTCCGTATGATCGTTCCTCCCTACCGCTTCGCTTTTTAAATATATACCTCAATGCAGTAAAGCATCGAATTTCCCAATGATATCTGAAAGAGATTTACTGCAGTTATTTTAGATAAAAAGAGCCTAATAAAGCTCCTTTCAAATGAAAGATATCTAACCTCTCTTATTGCGGGTTCCGTTAATGAGCGATCTTTTTTTTTTAAGGTCCGGATCCGAGATATAGGGGGTAATGTTGGAGGAGGTCATAGAGATAAGGTGGCATGGGAGAGGGGGTCAAGGAGTTGTTTTAGCTTCTAGGATAGCTGCTGGGGCGGCATTCCTCGAGGGGAAGTGGTCTCAAGCCTTCCCCTTCTTCGGGGCTGAGAGGAGAGGAGCTCCAGTCACTGCTTTCACTAGGATAGGGAACTCCCCGATAAGGTTGAGGAGCCAGGTATATGAGCCAGATATATTGGTCCTAATGGACCCTATGTTCCTCAATATGGAGCTCGCTTGGAGGGGGGTTAAGCCTAGCACTATAGTGATAGCGAATACATCGAAGGCTCCTGAGGAGGTGCTCCTCCCTGTTAGAGTGAAGAGGCTCGCATGCGTCGATGCGACTGCGATAAGCATGAACCTCGGCCTTAAAGTAGCTGGGCTCCCTGTCCCGAACTCCCCGATGGTAGGGGCATTGATCAAGGGTACTGCTCTCTTCTCTGTTGAGAGCGCTGAGAGGGCTATAAGGGATATACTCCGCAGGGCTGCTGATGTGAACGTCGAAGCCATGAGGAGGGCTTATGAGGAGACATCGGTAGTTGAGGAACCTAAGGTAGAGGAAGCTCATGCCTGACCTTCTATGAAAGCATCGAAGAACCTCGTATAAGCGTCTATTTTTCCTTCTCCAGGTTTCATCTCTATCTCTCTCACGAGGCCGCAGTTATAACACCTTATTATAGCCTTCCCATCTTTCTTGCTCACTTCAACTGTTATGGAGTTGTGCTGACAAGATGGGCACCTGAGGAAAGCGGATCTCCTTCTCCTCCTCACGGGGGTGATTGTCCTCCTCTTCCTCCTTCCCATGATCCACCGAGTTCATATGAGCTTCGAGTATAAAAGCGGAGCTGAAGTGAGGTGAGGGGATTTATACCCCCTCCCTCCATTATGCTGAGATGGATTACTTCGAGACGTTGAGGAAGGGGATGGATGAGCTACTGAGTGTAGCTAGGAGAGCTAGATCCCTGGGGTTAGATCCTAGCGATGATGTCGAGATAAGTCTGGCTAATGAACTTCATGAGAGGGTAGCTGCTCTCTTCGGCATCCCTGAGCTGGGAGAGAGAGTTAAGCATTGGTTGGATGCTACGGGGAGCAAGCTCGAGACTGCCTTCAGGGTGATAGGCGAGATAGTACCTGGTGATCATCTCAAGATGAGCTATGAGAGGAGAGCTGATCTAGCTTTGAGGGTTGGTATGGCGATAATAACGGACGCGACTGTCTCAGCTCCTATAGAGGGGATAAGTAAGGTCGAGGTGAAGAGGCAGGGTGGCACTTACCTCTCAGTATATTACAACGGTCCCATAAGGACGGCAGGGGGGACTGAGGGAGCGATAAGCGTTCTCATGGCTGATTATATAAGGCAGAGGCTTGGGATCGATAGATATAGGCCTACGCAAGAGGAGATAGAGAGGTACGTTGAGGAGGTCTCTCTCTACAAGAGGATAGCCCATCTTCAGTATAATTCGGAGCCTAATGAAGTTAGGATCGCTGTATCAAACTTACCAGTTGAGATAACTGGTCCTCCTACTGAGAGAGAGGAGGTATCATCTTTCAGGAACCTGCCGAGGGTCGAGACTAATAGAGTGAGGGGAGGGGCTGTCTTAGTCATAAACGATTGCATAATACAGAAGGCCAAGAAGTTGAAGAAGATAATAGACCAGATAAAGGAGATAGGGTTCGATGATTCTTGCTGGAGCTGGATAGAGGGGAAGAAGGAGGAAGAGAGTGAGGGGGAAGCAACAGGCTGCCCAGTAGTTGAGCCATCTTACAAGTACCTGAAGGACGCTGTAATGGGGAGGCCCGTGCTATCGCATCCCTCGAGGATAGGGGGATTCAGACTCAGGTATGGGAGGGCTAGGAACACTGGATTAGCATCGATAGGGATGAACCCAGCTACAATGTATCTACTCGATAGTTTCGTAGCTGTGGGGACTCAAGTCAGGATAGAGAGGCCGGGTAAGAGCGCTGTCGTGATGCCAGTCGATTCCATAGAGGGGCCCACTGTCAGGCTCAGGGATGGGAGCGTCATCAGAGTCGATGATCCGGATGAAGCCATGAGGATAATCGATCAAGTCGAGGAGATAATACACTTAGGGGATGTCCTGATAGGTTACGGGGAGTTCCTAGAGAACAACCACCCACTGCTACCATCTGCATGGGTGGAGGAGTGGTGGGAAGCTCTAGTGAGGAGGAAGGGATTCAGAGCTGAGGTCAAGGGATTCGAGGACGCATTGAGGGTATCTAGGGAGCTAGACGTTCCTCTACACCCTAGGTTCACATATTACTGGGAGTACATAACATCTGAAGACCTGCTCAAGTTAGCTGAAGCGATGAGGAACTCTGAGGGGGCGGAGATGAGCTTAAATGGAGATATCAAGAGGATCCTGGAGCTCTTAGGAGTCCCCCATAGGGTTCGGGATGGGAAGATAATGCTAGATGAGGAGGATTGGAAGGCATTGAGTTACATAGCATCTAAGCTACCTGAGAGCTTAGAGCTCCCGAAGTACGCGACCATAAAAGCGTTGAATCAATACTTAGACGTCAAGGTCATGCCGAAGGGTCCGACGAAGATAGGGATGAGAGTTGGAAGGCCCGAGAAAGCGAAGCCCAGGAAGATGAAGCCACCAGTGAATCTCCTCTTCCCCGTCGGGAACTTGAGAGGATCATCCAGATCCTTAGATCAAGCTTATGAGAAGGGGAGCGTGAGCGTCGAGGTAGCTTTGAGGTTATGTAGGAAATGCGGATCTAGGACGACTCTGTTCAGATGCCCTAACTGCGGATCTCCCACTCATAAGATCTCATTCTGCCCTATATGTGGCAAGCAAGTCAATGGGAGGTGTCAGGATCATCCGAATGCTGAAGCAGTCCCTTACAAGAACGTGAAGCTGAACATAAGGGAGGAAATTGAGAGAGCACTCAGGAAGTTGGGGGAGAGCCCAAGTGTACTGGAGAGAGTGAAGGGAGTCAAGGGACTCTCTAGTGGATCTAAGATACCTGAGCCTATCGAGAAGGGGATACTCAGGGCTAAGCATGGGCTCTTCGTTTTCAAGGATGGGACAGTTAGGTTCGATGCTGTAAATGCTGTGCTAACTCATTTCAAGCCGGAGGAGATAGGGGTGAGCGTTGAGAAGTTGAGGGAGCTCGGTTACTCAGAGGACGTCGAGGGGAAGGATCTAGAGAGAGAGGATCAACTATTGGAGCTGAAAGTCCAGGATATAATAATACCTAGGGCTGCAGCTAAATATCTAGTCTCTATAGCTAACTATGTCGATGAACTCCTGGTCAAATTCTATGGGCTCGAGCCTTTCTATAATTTGAGGGATGAGAGTGATCTAATAGGCCAATTGGTCCTCACGATATCTCCTCATACTTTCGTCGCCAATCTAGCTAGGATAATAGGCTTCACTAATGCTGACGTCATATTCGCTCACCCTTTCCTCCATGCAGCTAAGAGGAGGAACGTAGATGGTGATGAGGATTCCATAATGCTGGCTTTAGATGCCTTAATCAACTTCTCCAGGGAGTTCCTCCCATCGAGCCCTGGAGGTAGGGAGGATGCTCCCCTCCTCTTAGTGACTAGAGTAGATCCTAAGTACGTAGATGATGAAGTCTACAATATGGAGGTCTCGGAGCTGCCCCCTGAGTTCTACGAAGCTACATACAAGTTCGAGGACCCATCTAAGCTCAAAGGGATGATTGAGACAGTTGGTAGTAGGATAGAGGCTGGAGATCTCTATCCAAAGATAATGGGGTCAATAGAGACATCTAGGATGGATCTAGGGCCTCTTCAGACGACATATAGGAAGCTTGAGACTATGTCAGACAAAATGGAAGCCCATTTCTCACTGGAGAGGAAGATAAGAGCTGTAGATGAGAAGGACGCTTTATCCAGGGCCTTAACTTCCCACTTCCTCAGGGACATAATCGGGAACTTGAGGAAGTTCGGGCAGCAGGAGTTCAGGTGTAGTGAGTGCAACGCTAAGTACAGGAGGCCCCCTATATCCGGTAGATGCCTCAAGTGCGGCGGTAACATAGTGCTGACTGTCCACAAGGGTACGGTGATGAAGTACCTAAAGCCCACGCTCGAGCTCATAAGTAGCTATGGTATGGAGGGTTACCTCTCTCAGAGAGTGAAGCTGATAGAGGGCGAGATATCCTCTTTATTCAAGGAGGAGAGATCTAATTCAGCAGATCTATCTAAATTCCTCTACGATGAGAAGAAAGTCAAGCTAATAGATTTCCTATAGGTGTTGACATGTTCTGGAAGAAGATAGGGGAGCTCAGAGATGGGGAGGTCGCTATACTGGGAGTGGTGATAAACGTCTTCGAGAACTGCATAATAGTAGAGGATGGGACGGGGAAAGCGAGAGTCTATCACGATAGAGCATCAGATTTCAAGCCCAAGGACATAGTTTATGTAGTGGGCCTCCTCATATCCTCATCCGAGGAGTTCAGGGAGGTCCAGGCGTACGCAATTGCAAACCTCTCAGGAATAGATATAAGTCTGTTGAGGAGGGTAGAGTCACTGAGGAGGAAGGTGTACGAGAGAGTGGAGGGTATGAGGGATGGTCAATAGGGTGGTTTTTGAGGAAGCTGGTACGTTGAAAGCGATAGTTGAGGCTGTAGAATCCTTAGTTGGTGAGGCATCGGTAAAATTAGATCCAGATTTCGGTTTCGGGCTTCAGGCACTCGATCCATCTAAGACAGCTATGATACAAGTGAGCCTCCCCAGGGCTTACTTCATAGAGTTCGAAGCTGAGTCACCGAGGTTCTACGGTATAGATTTCACGGATCTAGCTAAGATGCTCAAGAGAGTCAAGAACAAGGAGAGAGTTGAACTGACGTTCACGGAGTCCCTGATGAAGATAACGAGCATGAACGGTTATAGGAGGGTCTTCGAGTTCCCCTTGCTAGCTGGGACTCCCTTCGAGTTCAAGACGATAAAAGTGGATTTCAAAGCTAGAGCTAGGTTGGATAGCGATACCATACCCAGTGTGATAAAGGACCTCAAGATAGTGGGCTCAGACGTCGAGATATACATAGATAGTGAGAAAGTGGAGTTCAGGACGAATAGCGATAGGGGGAAAGCTGTTATATCGATAACTAAAGAGGATAGAGCTCTGATAGATGTCTGGGCTGAGGAGCCGTCTAAGAGCCTTTACAATATGGCTTACTTAGAGAAGATGACCAAACCAGCTGATATATCTGAGGAAGCAGATATAGAGCTCAGGACCAATGCCCCCTTGAAGTTGAGTTATCCAGTGGGGGGGATAGAGGGGGCGGGGATCACATATTACCTTGCCCACCTCCAAGTTTGAGCTCCCCTTCTCGAAGGCAGCAGCTGAATTACTCAAGGACATGACTTTAGAGGATCTAGCTGAGGATCCGATGCTTGAGGAAGCTAGGAAACTCGCTAGAGAGAGGTTAATGATAGCGATAAAGGGGAAGGGCTTCCATACTGAGAGGAGCCGACCTCTAGAAGTATATTCTTTCGTCGCAGCTAAGTTGATAGCGGCTGCTGCTGGTAGGACCGTCTTAGCTAGATTAGCTAACTATGAAGCGAAGAGGTTCATGAGGAAATGCCAGGGGATGAGCTTAGATCAGCTCAAGGCGATAGCTCAAGAGCTGGGTATTGAGCTAAAGGAAGATGGGGAGCTCTGGATGGATCTAGCTAGTTACTTGAGAGGGGCGTCTAAGATAGGGGGAGGGAAGTGGAGGTTAGTCAACAGGATCGTCTCGAGGGGTTTCGTACTGATCAGCAGGTACGAGCTAGAGAGGATCTTAGCGGAGTACGTCAGGGAGAACGTGATGAATACACCGCAAGTAGAACTACCGGATAAGCTGAAGAGAGTAGCTGATGAGATCTCCGAGATCTTCTCGAAATCCAAGAGACCCGTAGATATTAAGGGTGAGCTACCTCCTTGCATAGAGGAGCTAATCGGGAAGGTGAAGAGAGGGGAGAACATAAGCCATCAAGCTAGATTCGCTCTAGCTTCATCCCTCCTCAGCAGGGGATGGAAGGAGGAGAGAGTAGTCGATTTATTCAGATCACTCCCCGATTTCAGTGAGAAGGTCACTAATTATCAAGTCTCCCATATAGCTAAGAGGAGATATAAGCCCCCTAGTTGCGATACGATGAAGGAATGGGGGCTCTGCCCCGGGGATTGCGGGAGGAAGAGGGCCTGATAGGGGAGCTCTTCAGGTCATACTACAGGTCGATGAGGGGAGCTATATACGTGAAAGACGTAGCTAAGAGGGAGTTCATGTTCAGGGGATTCGATGGGAAGGTCAGGAGGCACATCTCATTCAGGGATCTGGAGGAGTTGAGGAGGCACTTAGTATATGAGCCCCCCCTAGATGCTTACTACTCGGTCTCACTATACGAGAGGCCCGAGGCTGAGATGGAGGATAAGGGCAGGATAAGAGCTGACCTACTCTTCGATATAGATTCGAGCGATCTCAGGGATGAGGGATGCGAGAGAGGATCTATATGGAGATGTAAGAACTGCGGTAAATCTGGGATGGGGTTGAGCCCTGAGAAATGCCCTAATTGCGGTTCGGATAGGATAGAAGTGAATCACTGGTTGAATGAGAGGTGCATAGAGGTGAGCAGGGAGGAAGTCAGGAAGCTAATAGATGTGCTCACGCAAGACTTAGGCGTCGACCCGGATTGGATCCTGATAGCTTACACTGGGAATAGGGGATTTCATGTCAGAGTGACTGAAGGGGCCCTGACACTCCTCGGGAAGGAGGAGAGGAGGGAGATAGCTCAATACGTCATGGCAACTGGCTTAGATGTTTCTAACTTCATAATGCCTGATGGGAGGGGCTTCAGGATCGATGCGAGGAGCGGCCATATAGCTAGAGCCCTCAAATATATTGGGGAGCCCAGAGTGAGTGCGAGGGATAGGAAGAGAATGGAGGACCTCCTCAAGAGCTCAGTAGAGAGAGTTAGGGTCAAGGTGGATTGGATGGTCACTATGGACACTGGGAGGCTCACGAGGATACCCAATAGCTTGCACGGTAAGACGGGGTTCAGGGCCTTGAGCTTGACTCTAGATGAATATAAGAGGATGAACCCATTCAAAGACGCTATAGGCCTACCAGCGGAGCCTGAGATGAGAGTGAGGATCAAGATGAAGGTCCCGGCTTTCAGCATGAGGGGTGAGAGCTTCGGGCCTTACGATGAGGGTGAGGAGCGGCTCCTCCCAGCGTACGCAGCTGCCTTCCTGATCTTGAGGGGAAGAGCCGATCTAATGGAAGGTAATGACCTTGAAGTATAGGGAGATGATAAGGGAGGTAATTACAGCGATCTCAGAGGGGAAAGTGAGCCCCTCCCTCATAGCCGAGATCAAGGCCTTTGAGGAAGCTCTATCCAGAGATCTGCCCAAGGGATTAGAGGGGAGGGTGTACGCTAGAGCTTCGGAGGTCTTGAGGAACTTGAGGATAGAGCTCGAGAACTCTATGAAGCTTATGGATCTATTCATTAAAGCAGCTTATGGGGCTGAGCTCGAACTCATCGAGAGGAAGCCCAAGGCTGAAGTAATAGAGGAGGCAGTGGAGGAGAGGGCATATGAGCCCTTGGGAGCTTCGATACCGATGTCATTAGTAACGTTTAAAACTCAAGTACCTAAGTTCGTTGGTGTGGACATGAGGGTATATGGTCCCTTCTCCGAGGGTGATGTCGCGTTGATACCTGAGGAAAATGCGCGAGCCCTCAAGTCGAGCGGGGCTTTGGAGGTGATAGAGGATGCAAGTTCCGGAGAAGATTAATACGTACTGCCCTAAGTGTAAGAAGCACACCTCTCACAAGGTCTCCCTCTATAAAGCTGGCAGGGCTAGGAAGCTCTCGTGGGGTCAGAGGCAGTTGGAGAGGAAGAGAAGAGGCTACGGTGGTGAGCCCAGAGGGATGCTCAGGAGGAAAGCGAAAACGACTAAGAAAGTCTTGCTGGTCCTCACATGTGAGGAGTGCGGTAGGAAAGTGATGAGGAACTTAGGGAGATTAGCTAAAGTTGAGATACAGAGGTGATGGCATGAAGGAGCTCATCCCCTTACCTAAGAGCTACTTCGTCAGGGTGAGATGCCCTAAGTGCGGGAACGAGCAGATAATATTCTCCCACGCATCCAGAGTAGTTAAGTGCCAAGTCTGCGATGAGGTCCTAGCGAGACCTAGGGGAGGGAAAGCCGAGATCCTGGCCCCTCAGATGGAGAAATTAGGGGCTAGGAGCTACTAATTTTTATAGGAAATTTTGAATCTCAACTCAATAGGATCCTTGACTGTTGAGACCTATCTGAACATTTGCTCAATCTAACTTAAATCTGAGTGAGATACAGCTGAGTGGTGATAACTTGGAGAAGCCGAACATAACGGTCGATGCCAGAGGTCTCGCGTGCCCCGGCCCCCTGACCAACTTGATAAAGGCCTATAGGAAGGCGAATGTGGGCGATATAATAGAGGTCCTGGCTACGGATCCCGGATTCAAGCCCGATTTAGAGGCCTGGGTGAGGAGGACTGAGAACGAGATAATAAGCGTATCTGAGGAAGGAGGAGTAATAAGAGCTCTGATAAGAGTTAAGAAGAAGTAGGGGATTTTCATGAAAGTCCTAGTGATTGGAGGGGGAGATGGAGGGACTATATTCGCTAACAGACTGGCTAGAAAGGTCTCAAACGTGGAGATAGAGGTGATAGATAAGTCGGATGTCCACTACTACCAGCCCGGGTTCCTCTTCGTAGCGGTAGGGGAGAGCAGTAGGGAGAGGATAAGCAAGAGCAGGAGCAAGATCTACAGCAGGGGTGTGAGGTTCACGAGAGCTGAGGTCGAGAGGATAGATCTAGATGATAGGAGAGTGAGGCTGAAGGGAGGGGAAGTGAGAAGTTACGATTACTTAGTCATCTCCACTGGCTCAGTGATGAACTACGATGATATCCCAGGGTTCAGGGGTAATGCAGATCATTTCTGGACATTGGAAGACGCTGAGAAGCTCTATGGTAAGATAAGGGACTTCAAAGGGGGGAATGTGATAGTTGGAATAGGTGGCCTGACTTATAAGTGCCCCGTAGCTCCTCTAGAGATAGCTTTCCTCCTAGACGATTACTTCAGGGCTAGGGGTGTGAGGGAGAAGGTCGATATGAAGTTCATCTCCCCTCTGGAGAGGCCATACGGCCCTAGGTTACTCAATAGAGTGATAGTCGAGGAGATGAAGAGGAGGGATATAGAACCAGTTAGCTTCTTCACTGTGGATAGAGTAGATGGAGAGAGTAAGAGAGTCATATCGATGGAGGGGGATTCCCTGAATTACGATCTCCTCATACTGTCCCCTCCCCATAGAGGCGCTGATGTGATCTTCAACTCCGGCATAGGGGATGATGAAGGTTGGATACCTGTGGATAAGCACTACCTGAACGTGAAGGGCTACGATGATGCTTTCGCGATAGGGGATGCGACTAACCTCCCAGTCCCCAAGACGGGAGTTATAGCTCACTTCGAGGCCTCTACAGTAGCTGATAACATATACTACGAGCTCAACGGATTGGAGAGGAGGAGCCTCTTCGATGGGCAGAGCTTCTGCATAATAGAGATGGGGAGGGAGTTAGCATCAGCTCAAGTCTCTAATTATTACTATACGGAAGCCCCCGGGCTCATACCGACTAGAGTGCTCCATCTAGCTAAGTTAGCGATGAACACGATGTACTGGACTTGCATATTAGGGGGCTATATATGAGGTGGTATTATGAGTGGGAAGTTAGAGGAGATATTCTCAGATGAGAAGAGTGTTGAGAAGTTCAAGCAGTTCGTTGATAAGTTAGATAACCTCAATTACATTCTGGACAGGCTCGAGCTCTTCTTAGGGTCGGGGATGGTCGATGAGTTGCTAGGAATACTATTCTCCCTCATGGCCCTCGAGAGGGCGTTCATGAAGGAGGAGATGATAGAGGAATTATCTGAGCTCGCTGCGAGGCTCACGTTCTTGATCTCCCCTAAGTGCATTTCGGAGTTGAGGGAGGCCCTCGATAGTAAGGAGAGCTTAGGTCTCCTGGGCCTCTTAAAGAAAATGAGGGATCCGGATGTCCAGAGGGGACTAGCTATAGTCATGGACTTCCTGAAGGTAATTGGGAAGTGTAATAAGGAGTGCCAATCTAGGAGGGAATGAAGTAGCTTCAGATGAAGAGCACGATAGCGTCCTCGGAGGCCATCTCCATGAATGTAGTAGCCCCTACTATATCATCGACTTCATCTATCAACTGCTCCCTCCTCAGTTTCATGAGCTCAACTGTATTCGAGCAAGCGTAGAACTTCACGCCGAGCTCCTTGCACTCCTTTATCATATCCCTTATCGATGCCATCTTCATCCCCTCCATCCTCTTCTTCATCATGCTAGTAGCTAGGGAGGTCATCCCAGGAAGGACTCCGAGTATGTTAGGCATCCCCAACGCTGGATTTCCGACTGGGGATATCTTCAGCTCATCGATAGTATCCTTCCTTATTATGTTCAGCCCCCAGAAGGTGAAGAACACGCCCACCTCAAGCCCCATGGCCGCGCCCACTTGAGCTAGTATGAGGGGAGGATACGCCATATCTAGAGTGCCCTTACTCGCTATTATGAGTAACTTCTTGGCCTTGACCATGCGACCACCTAGCTTCTCGAGGGGCTCCCCGCTAAAACCTTTGTAGAACGCATGTACACAACTTTAATAACTCCGAGTCCAAAAGCTCAGGGGTGTGAAGATGAGCTCTCCGTCTTTCCCGAAGAGGAACGATCTAGTAGTAGCTACTGTCAAGTCAGTTGAGGAGCACGGAGTCACTGTGAGCCTCGATGAGTACGATGGGCTGGAGGCGTACATACCTAGGAGCCACGTTGCCTCAGGGAGGATAAAGGACATAAGGGACTTCGTCAAGGAGGGGGATAAAGTAGTCGGGAGGGTGATAAGGGCTGATAGGAGGCTGGGGCAAGTTGATCTGAGCTTGAGGTATGTGAGTGAGACTGAGAAGAGGGAGAAGCTCGAGGAATGGAAGGAGAGGAATAGAGTTTTATCCATGCTTAGGTTAGCAGCTCAGAGAGCTGGTTATCGAGATTTAGATAGCGTCTCTAGAGAGGCTTACGAGAAGCTCGGAGCTTACTACAAGAACCCCTTGGATGCCCTCGAGGACGTGATATACGAAGGAGCAGAGCCCCTGATTAAAGCTGGTATTGATGAGAGGTTAGCTGAGGAGTTAAAGGCTATAGTTGAGGGCCAATTGAAGCCACCAATATATGTGAAAGATCTCATAGTGAAGGTAGTGAGTTACGCGAGCGATGGAGTTGAGAGAGTGAGGAAGATATTGAGCAGGGGGCTCGAGGCGTCAGGGGCTGATGTCGACATATACACTGCTGGAGCGCCTAGATATGTGATATCAATAAGATCTAGAGATCCTAAAGTCGTGAAGAGGGCAGCTAGCGCTATATTGAGGGCTATGGAGAGGGAAGTCGGAGCGAGCGATCACCTCGAGTTAGTCGAGGAGAGGGAGAGGAGGAAGAGGACGTGAGCCTCAAAATTATTAGACATTCGTCGAAATATTTATGAGGTCGAGGGGCTCAGAGATGCACCTATCCGAGTTGGAGAGAGATGATATTTCAAGAGATAGTAGAAGAGAGGTCGATGTAAAGATTTCTCGGGATTCTCGAGTGAGATATGCCATATATCCATATAAAAGTATGTATCATGATCTAACTCACGAGGAAAACCCGAGATAGGGCTTTTTGAACGTTCTGCAACGTTACGCAACCGTTTTACCATAAACGCTTTTATAGTTCCCCTGGAGCTTAGACTCGCCCCTCAAGGGGGCAGGTGAACATCATGAGGAAGGCATATATGATGGCAGCGTTGTTGGTGCTGCTGGGGGCAAGCCTCCTACCAGCCGCTGCCTACCCGATACACCTCTTCCCGCAGCCATTCGTCAAGGACGGAACTATAGACTATGACTTCGATGGGATGCCTGACGTAGCTATAATATTGGGTAGCAAGGCAGCTCCTGAGGACGTGCTAGGGGCTACTCTGATAGCCGCTAAGATGGGGTCCCACTTATACTACACTAATGCATTATATGTAGATGAGAAGGA
>CAZFIJ010000017.1:0-10841 GCA_964519515.1 uncultured Nitrososphaerota archaeon | reverse complement strand
TCTTCCTCTTGGTACTCGCCCTCGGATACTATATACCGCCGAACCTCAGAACTGGCGTGCTCTCCTTGGGAGCGATCATCTCTATAACTCTCGCGATCCAAAACTACCTGATCAACATGCCTAAAACTCCATCAGGGGGCTTTCCAATTAAGATAACTATTCTCGATCCCGAGGCCTTGAGAGGATCTATACTATCAGCTCTTAGCTACAGAAGGCCCGGAGAAACAGTAGAAATAGATATAGTCAAGTCCTCAATAGATCTATCAGTTGCCCCCACTGAGCTAATCAACGAAATACATAGGTTGATGAGGGAGGGGAAAATAACGATAAAATTTTAAGATTTAGGGACCTTGATATCATTATGACTTTCTCAGCTGAGGTCAAGGAGATACTAGTGAGGTACAGAGATATATGGTCCCTGAGGTACGCTCTCTCCCTACTGGGTTGGGATATGGAGACTTACATGCCCCCTCTAGCCTCTGAGGAGAGAGGTGAAGTCAGGGGGAACTTGGAGACTCAAGTCCAGAGGCTCTACACACATCCAGAGTTCATAGGGCTAGTTGAGAGCGCTAAGCCTCAGAATGAGATTGAGGAAGGGATTATAAGGGTTCTGAAGAGGTGGATAAAGTATTACACGAGGATACCGAAGGAACTAATAGAAGAGGAGGAGAGGACTGTCGCTAAGGCCTTTCAAGATTGGAAGGAGGCTAGGGCTAAATCCGACTTCTCTATATTCATGCCCACCCTCGAGAAGATAGTTGAACTACAGAGGAGGAAGGCTGAGTACTTAGGTTACGAGGATCACCCATATGATGCCTTACTCGATATCTACGAGGAGGGATTGACCCTCAAGAAGTGCGAGAGGATCTTCTCAGTCTTAAAGGACATCTCATCCCTATTCAAGGAGCTGAAGGAGAGGTACCCTGAGAAGCATGAGATAGAGGACATAGCTTATGATGAGAGGATGATGAGGAGGCTCATAGAGCATGTCCTCTTCCACTTAGGCTTCGATACTTCGAGGGCTAGGCTAGATACATCGCCTCACCCTTTCACAGTCAGCATGGGCCTTTACGATATCAGGATAACCGTTAGGTATGAGGGGAGGGACTTCAGGAGAGCCCTCATGGCAGCTGTACATGAGTTCGGTCACGCCTCATATGAGATGAACGTGAGTGAGGAGCTAAGAGCGACTCCAGTCCAATCAGGGGCTTCTCTAGGATTCCATGAATCTCAATCGAGGTTCTGGGAGAACATAGTCGGGAGATCTAGGGCTTTCGTGAGGAGGTTCTACGATTCGATGCTCATGGCAATCCCTGAGCTCAAGAAGTATAGTGAAGAGGATGTATACACTTACTTCACTATGGTAAAGCCCGAGTTGATAAGGGTGGAAGCTGATGAAGTCCAGTATCCATTGCACATAGGCTTGAGGTTCGAGCTGGAGAAGAGGATGATAGAAGGGGACTTGAAAGTGAAAGAGCTGCCTGAGATTTGGAATCAGAGGATGGAGGAGCTCATAGGAATAACTCCGCCTAACGATAGCTTAGGGGTCTTACAAGATATACACTGGGCTCACGCGACTATAGGCTACTTCCCGACTTACGCTATAGGGAGCATGATAGCCGCTCAGCTCTACTATAAGCTGGATCTCGCGGATAGAGTTAAGGAGGGTAGATTCGGAGAGGTGATGGGAGTACTAAAGGAGAGAGTTCATAAGCACGGTTCAGTCTACAGCCCCGAGGATCTGCTCAAGAGGACCACTGGTGATTACATAAATCCCGATTACTTCCTGAGATACTTAAATGAGAAGTATCAAAGCATATGAGTCCCATCGCACGACCTCGCCCTCATGAGATCTGGGAATCCCTCCCTGCAGACTGAAGCTGTCATCCCCAACTTCAATGCTTCCTCGACAGCTCCCTTGAGCAGACGGTACCTGAAGCCTCTCTCTAAGTACTTATAACTGCCGATAAGCTCAGTGAAATTGACTTCAGCTAACTCGGGGAAAGCATTTAGCATCCTCCTCAGATTGTCCGGCTTGGCTTTGTAAGTCGAGAAGACGACATGCTCAGCCCCGCAATCCCTAACTTCTCTAAGCAGCTCCCTTATATCCTTGAGATCATCATTTATTTTAGGTATTATTGGATCTATCCTGACACCCTTCCTCCTCTCTACCTGAGAGAGGGCTTCTAACCTCTCGGAGGGGGGTGGGGCATTAGGCTCTAATTTAGAAGAGATCTCATAATCTAGAGTAGTTATAGTGACCATAACAGCATCAAATAAATCCTGATCATATTTGAACGAAGTTCCCTTAGTCGTTATCAGCACACTGAAGCCCTTAGATTTCAGTAGCTTTAGAGAAGTCCTGGTTATCCCTAAGACCGCTTCTTCCGGTGTATAAGGATCGCTACTAGTCGATAGCTCGACTGGAATCCTCGAATCGGCCTCATATATGTCCCTCCTGAGCATTTTAATGAACTCACGCTTAGGCTTACTGATCCTCCTGCCCACGTAAGATGTAGCATAACAGTAGAGACAGAAGTGCGTGCAACCAGTGTAAGGGTGGAGAGAGTACTTCCTCGGGCATGTGCAGAGCTCACTCCTCCAGGGGTCGAAGGGCTTGAGTACCCTCAACACAGTTTATATTGACTCAGTGGATAAAAAGGAGATGAGGGCGTCGGGAGTTCTGATCGCTATAATCTTGATCGCTCTAGCCTATATTATCATAAATCAACCGAGGATCTATCCTCAAAGTACTCAAATAAATGTCTACTTCTGCCCCGAGGATTCATGCGGTAGGGCAATAATTTCCTTAATCGATAGAGCTAATAGGAGTGTGAGCGTCGCTGTCTACTCGTTCACCCATGAGGGGATAGCTGATGCACTGATAAGAGCTAAGGAGAGGGGCCTAAGCGTCAGGGTGATAATTGAAAGCGAGCAGGTGACGAGCTACAGCCAATATGGGAAGCTTAGAGCGGCGGGGATTGAGGTCAAATTGGATAAGAATCCATACTTGATGCACAATAAGTTCGTTGTAGTGGATAGCAAAGTAGTAGCTACGGGTAGCTTCAATTACACTGAGTCTGCTGATAAGAAGAACGATGAGAACTTAATAATCATATGGAATCCCGAGGTATCTAGTGAGTACGAGAGCGAGTTCGAGGAGATGTGGGAGGGAGTCTACGGGAAATAATATCATAAATCCCTCAAACTTGAGTCAATTAACTACTCTGCCTCAACTTCAGCAGTCATAATGGCCCCTTTTAACTCTCTTCATAAAACTCATCGGTAGAGACTCCAGGAACGGAGCCGAGGGGTTCCCTCAATAGATCGGGATTCCTCTCAAAGCTCCGGCAAATGCCTAACGACTTCATCTTAGTTCATTCCCATTCTAAATCTTTCCTGTAGTTTAACTGTAAATTTCAGCGAAAAAACTGAGTGTACTTCAACACCCTGATCTGCGTCACGGTACTTCGCAAATCAAGAGAATATGATACCTCTCAATTCCGGTAAGCATCAGGCATTATAACACCGCCCAGCTCCGATATCCAGACATGCTCTATTCAGATCTCTCGCCCTGAGCTGACATTCCCGATACATCTATTCATCCGCTAGAGAATTTGATCGCAAATTTCAGAATCTTCTAGCCCTCTCGGAAGGACACTCACGTGTCCAAGACAGAAATATTCAAGTCTCAATGGCCTAAAAGAGATCTAAAGCTTCGGAGAATTGCAAATTTTGAGCTACTCTATCACGTGTCCGCATATAACATCTATCCCCAGCTCCTTAGCCCTATCATAAGCCTCTCTGTCAACGTTAACGGAAACTAGGATTATCTTATCTACACTTCTATTCAGATACTTCTCAACAGCTCTTGCCTTCACATAAAGAGCATCTATATGATCCAGCTCTGCTCTGGATTTCACCTCGATCAAGTAGAGCTTATCATCCTTCACTGAGATATCTATATCGACCACCTTGCCTCTGATCCCTGTCATGCTTCCATCTCTATCCACGAATCTAAGTTTCTCGACCCTCCCGGGCTCAATCCCCCTCCTCTCTAGGGCCTCCTTGAATATCTCGAGTACCATCCTCTCGAGATCCTCCCCCCATCTCCTCCCCATGCTCCCTATAGTGACCTCTACTCTCATGCCGAGTCTATCGAAGTCCTCTCTCAGCTTATTCTGCCCCTCCCTGAGCGATTTTACCTCCTCCCAGAGCTTAATCATGCTCTCTTCTAATGAATCGAGCCTTCTCAATATCTCAGAAATTCCCAGATAGCCTGCAACTGCGTATCTGAACTCAATGTCTTCATCTAGTGATCTCAGAAACCTCCTCTTCTCCTCCGTAGAGAGAGCCATCGAAGTAGATGAGAGAGACTACTATTTAAAAAATCATGAGGCTCACAGCGTTAAAATTCTCATCCAATGTGTTCGTGAATTCATGATATAGACCATTCATATCATCGCTAGAAGAACCGGTTACCTACATAAATTAGGGGCTTATTGTAATCAAATGATGAAAGCTAGAGATCCTCAATGACGCCTCTTATCTCCACTCCTAAGTCCTTAGCTAGCTCGGCAGCTCCTCTGTCCACGAATCCCCCGATTATGAGGAGCCTGGGCTTCGCACCTTCTTTCTCCTCGTATAACCTTCCTATCCTACTGATCTCGGCCACATCACCTTTCGATACCCTCGATTTCACCTCTATGATTATATGCTCCCCATCCCTCACTAGGACATCGATATCCACAGTCGATGGATGCCCATAAACAAAGCCCCTCTCATCCCTCAAAAGTAACTTAGAGACTTTCGCAGTCCCTAAGACTTCCTCAACGACGTACTTCATTCCCTCTCTGAAAGACTCTTCGGATATCACCCCAAACCTATGGGCGATGACCACGATTAAGCGTCTGAAGGAAGCCATTTCTTCCTCAAGCCTAACGACTCTCTCCTCCAGCCTCGCAAATCTCTCCTCAAGCCTAACGACTCTTTCCTCCAAATCCGCAAATCTCTCCTCAAGCCTCGCAAACCTCTCCTCAAGCCTAACTACTCTCTCCTCGATGGAGGTTATCCTATCCAATATCTCGCTATAACCGAGCATCCCGGCTACAGCATATCTGAACTCCTCATCCTCCTTCAGCGATCTCAGGAACTTCCTCTTCTCCTCAGGCGAGAGTGCCATCGGGAGATTCAGGAAGCTTTAATTTAAAAGGTTTAGTGTAGTGGGAAATCCACTAAAAGCCCTAATGAGGGATTAGTTTCATGCCGTCGCTACATGCGGAGTTGACTCGGGGGAGTTAACTTGATATATTGGATGGATTATCCATCCAATTATGCTCGAGCTCCTCTCCCTGATCGAGGGCTA
The DNA here is from genome assembly GCA_964519515.1 of uncultured Nitrososphaerota archaeon. Lineage (GTDB taxonomy): Archaea > Korarchaeota > Korarchaeia > Korarchaeales > Korarchaeaceae > Korarchaeum. Next base: position 5,476 of record CAZFIJ010000017.1, on the reverse strand, counting down.
CTTAAATAGGGACGATAACAGCAGGCATAACGCTAACCTCATCTACTCCCTCCCCTCCCTAGCTGGGATCCTCTCCGGTTATGTCCAGAGGGAGTTCTACTTGAGTAAAGTACTCACGGAGGAGCAGAGGCTCCTCCATGAGGAGGGGTGGTGGTACCATCATCAGATGGCCCAACTTAGTCCTTACTGCGCTGGTTTCTCCGCTCTGGATATAATGAGGCATGGCCTTCAGTCCAGGAGCCCATTCAGCGTTAAGTCTAGGCCTCCCCGTCATCTCAGGACATTCCTCGATCAAGCGGCTAACTTCATACTCAAAGTAAGTCAGGAAGTATCAGGAGCCGTAGCCCTCAATGACTTGACTTCAGTGGCAGCTGCTTACGTTTGGTACGAGAGGGAAGTGCTAGAGAGGGAATTGAGATATGAAGACATTAAGAATGCCTTCCAATCTTTCGTTTATAATGTGAACTTGGACTTCAGGAGTGGGAACTCCCCTTTCACGAACGTAACGATTACTATAGGAGGTCCAGCCCCCGCTTTGCTAGATGAACCTGTGACGATAGGGAAGAGCTTGAGTGAGCCCAAGAGGTTCTCAGATATACCCAGATCTTACTATGATGAGGTCAATAACGCCTTCATAGAGGTGATGTCCGAGGGCGATGCTGAAGGGAAGCCCTGGACCTTCCCCCTCATAACTCTCTACATAACGGAAGATTTCGACTGGGAATCAGAAGCCTTCGAGAAGCTTCTAGATTTGATGGATAGCTTCGGCGGTATATACTTTGAGAACTACATCTCGAAGCCCTTCTTAGATGATAAGTGGAGGAGTAAGTTGAGTCTGGAGGTGAGGGACCCCAAGCTTCAAAGATCCTTCTGCTGCAGGTTCCAAGTAGATCTAAACGAGCTCTTGAGGATCCCTCACACTGGTTCGATATTCGGGAACCTCTCGGGCGTCGGATCGATAGGGGTGATAACGCTGAACTTCAACAGGTTAGCCTACTTGCATAGGGGGGACTTGAGTTCACTACTCGATCACCTCGATATATTGCTGGAGATGGCGAGGGATGCCCTCAACAGGAAGAGGGATTTCATATTGAGGAATAAGCAGCTCTATCCGACCCTCTTCTATTACGTGGATGAGTCCCTCAGGACCTACTTCAACACGATATCCTTAGGAGGTGGGCACGAGGGCTTAGTGAACTTCGGGGTGAAGAGGGGAATATTGTGTGAGGAGGGCCTGAGGTTAGCGAAGATAATAGCTGAGCACATACTTGAGAAGCTCAGAGAATTTCAAGAGATGGATGGGATCGCTTGGAACTTTGAGTATGCTCCAATGGAGACAGCTTCTGGCTATCTCGCGAGGAAGGATCTGGAGTTCGTTGAGAACCTCAAGAAGGGCAGGGGGACGAGGATGTTCAGTGACGTAGTAGATACCTCGGGCTGGGAGGAGGTGCCCGAGATATATGTATCTGGCTCTAGGGAGAGGCCGTTCTTAACTTCAGGCTTCCAGCCTCCATTCAGTGAGAAAAATATCTCAAAGCTAGTTTATGTCTCAGCTCACACTCAGAACTACGCTACAGGTGGCTCAGTCCTTCACATATTCTTGGGTCAGAGAGTGAGCTCTTATATCAAGAGAGAGTTAGTGAGAAAAATTTTCAACAATTACCCAGTTAAGTATATGACAATAACTCCAACATTGACTATCTGTAATGAATGTGGAGAGAAATTCGTTGGAGAGTATATAGAGTGTCCGAGATGTGGGGGCGATGATACGACGATATACTCCAGGGTAGTCGGTTACTTCAGGCCGATAGCGAGGAGGGTCAAGAGGAGGGACCCCTCCAGGGGGATCTATGATGGCGAGGAGAACATATGGCAGGATTCCAGGAGGGCTGACTGGGTCACTAGGGGCATAATCGGGGAGGAGAATATAATAGCATTCACGAGGGACTTATGATGCTCCCGAAGATAGCATCTATCTCTACATCAGTCATAGATCATCCTGGGAGGATATCCCTGATAATATACCTGCCTTACTGTAACTTCAATTGCGTCGCGTGTCACAATAGGGAGCTAGTGGAGGGGAAATTTGAGGAAATAGCGATAGAAGAACTCCTCTGGGAGCTCGAGGAAAACTCCTTAATCGATATGTTGATCGTGAGCGGTGGTGAGCCTACAATATACGGAGATAGTTTGCTCGACTTGATAAAGATATTAAGGATGAAGAGAGGAGATTTATTAGTGAGAGTTGATACTAATGGCTCTTTACCGAAAGTAATGAAGAATATTGCTGATTATATCGATGGATTCGCTGTAGATGTTAAAGCACCTCCCCTCAGGAGGGGAGCCTATGAGAGGATTATAAGGAGGGAATTCGATCTAGAGAGTTTCATAGATGCAGTTGAGATAGCTTCAGAGCTTCCATACACTATATTCAGGACTGTGAGATATCCTTGGCTCAAGGAGGAGGATATTGAGGAGATAAGGGAATTCTTATCTAAGTATGGGGGAGGGAAACCCCACATAATCAATCCTTACTTTGAGCCGGAGCATTGAGATCCTCAAAATAATCTTTCTATAAGTCAGGGGTGAAAGATCATGGAACGTAGATACCGTTTGCCTCTAGATCGAGGGCTACGTCCTCCAACCCGAGCTCTATCAACTTCTTCCTACTCGGTATTCCCCTCTCCCTATCCCAGCCCCTGATCTCGTAGTACTCATCTAGCATGACATCCAGCTCCATCAACTGTCCAGCTGATGGCCCTCTAGCTATCCTCTCCTCCAGGAACCTCTTTGGTAAGCGATCATCTGCTCTAGTCACTCCCTCCCTGACGTTGAAGGCCCTCTCCAGGTTCACTATCCTCTCCCCTATATCCCTGACTTCCTCCGGTGTGAAGTCCAGGCCCGTGACAGCTCTCATCAACTTAGCTACTCTCTCATAATTCAAGAGGTCCATGTTCTCAGCTAAGTTCTTGCATACCTCGAGGGAATCGACTAGAGCGCATATATTCTCATAGTAAGCCACTAATTTCCCCTTCCCTCTCACCCCGAGCCTGAGAGTAGCCTCCCCCTCTCCGAACATAGCCTCGCCTATCCTGGGGTCATCGCTCAACTCTATGAAGGGCTCAGATCTGAGGTGATCAGCCCCTCTGCTCGCTACAGCGAAGCCCAAGCCATAACCCTTGAGCCCTCTTGGGTCTACTTGAATCATCTCAAGCCCTTTGACATGCATAGCGATCTCCTTACCCTTCCCAAGCCTCTCAGAAGCTTTAGCAACACCATCAGCTAGGATATCACCGAAACCCTCCCTCCTAGCTATCATCTCTATTAGCTTCATCACGGAATCCATATTCCCCCAGTTCAGCTCGAGCCCTATCTCCTCCTTCTTCAGGGCCCCGCTCTCATAGAGCTCCATCGCCCAAGATATCGCTTCACTCGCCGATATCACATCCATACCGAGGTCGTTCAATAAGGATATAGCCTTCAATCCAGCATCCAAATCGCTATTCCCTATCCTCACAGTCATGCCAGCTAGGGCTTCGTACTCAGGACCCTCCCCCATGAGGCCGGAGTACTCACCATCCTTAACTAAGAAGAACCTGCTGCAGTTGACGATACAGGAGAAACATGACATATTCTTGACATTGTACTTCAGAGCTAGGTACTCCCCGCTCACCCTGAAGGCTTGATCTAATAATGGCTCCTTGAAGTGATTGCCTGGCAGTATACCGAGTCTATTCGCTGCCACTAATATTCTAGGAGTTCCCATTATCCTCCTAGGCCAGAATTGCGGATGTGCGTAAGTTTCCTCCTCTATCTCTCCCACTATCCTCTCGAATTCCGCTGGCCTAGCTACTTCCACATAACCGTCTCCCCTGACCGCTATGGCTTTCACATTCTTAGAGGCCATTAGAGCGCCCATCCCAGTCCTAGCAGCTGGTCTATAGAGATTGAAGAAGATTCCCGAGTATCTAACTAATCTCTCAGCTGCTGGCCCAATTAAAGCAATTTGGGCCCTCCAATCTCCTAGCTCTCTGAGTATCTCGCTATAAGCATCTGAGATCCTCCTCCCCCATATGCCGCTCGCATCCTTGAGCTCTACCTCACCATCAGCTATGTAGATATAGATGGGTTTCTCGCTCCTACCCTCTATTATTATGGAATCGTAGCCAGCGTATTTCATCTCAGCGGCGAAATGCCCCCCGACATTTGAATCGCCGATCAACCCAGTTTGAGGAGATTTCCCGGATACGTTAAGTCTAGAGCCCAAGGGGAAGCCCGTGCCGGCTAGAGGACCTGTAGATATGTAGAGCTTGTTCAGGGGGCTCAGAGGATCTACTCCCCTCACCTCGCTGTAGAGCATCCTCATGTTAATTCCTCTCCCCCCTATGAAGCCCCGTATCATTTCCTTGCTCAGCGGTTCCACTTTGAAGTCCCCATCCGTCAAATTGACCCTCAGTAGCTTTCCAGCGTAGCCGTAAAGCTTACTCAACATTAACACCCCACCTCCTAGCCTGCTCCGCGAACTCCCTCAAGGCGTAGCTGTAAGCGGGGTCAGGTATCTTGAGCGCTTTAACCTCGAACCTTCGGAAAGTTAGAGCATTCATCGGGCACCTCTTAACGCACTCAGGCTCCCCACCGCAGAGGTCACAGACGATAGGGACTCCCTTAATTTTGTGCATCTTAATTGCCCCATACGGACAGCTATTAATACAATTGCCGCAACCCGAGCATGTCTCCTCAACTACTACTATAGCTCCCTTATCGTTCCTCTGAATGGAGCCCGTTGGACAAGCTTCCATGCAAGGAGCTGGCTCACAGAACCTGCAGATAACTGGATAGTCGAGGCCGATCCTCACATCCCTGACCACAGTCACTCTGGAGAGGGATGAGCTGAAGACACCTTCATGCTTATATGAGCACCACATCTCACAATACCTGCATCCTGAACACTTAGCTGCGTCGACTCTTATGGCTGATATCCCACTAGCTGGGGCTTTCATGGGTTTTGCAGAAATACGAGAGGATTTAATCGTTTTGTTCAATTGAGAGCTATACTCTGGGTCCCCATGGGGATCGAAATCACATCTACGAGGTGTTCGTGAAATGATAAGCTGAAGGCCCTCGTGAACACCTTGAGATTCAAGGTCCTGATGATCTGCCAGGTTAGGAGAGCTCAAGTCGACGTGAGATGTCAATTGGAAGATTTTCGGATGAAGGGCTTGAGACCCCCCGAGGGGTCTCGAGTCACATCTAGCGTGTGACTATAAGATCCCAGTTCTCCCCGTTATGAGCTCTCATCGTGGGAAGGGGCTCCGGGGTGTTGACTCGATATCGGGTGCCTCGACCTGGAATTCACGGTATCGCTGATCTAAAGTGAGGTCGCGATCCGAAACTTACTCTTCTTATCTCAGGCTCATTCGAGGAATGATAAGGGATCCACTGGGTATCTAAGTCGTGCCGCTTTCCGCCCTCGCTC
>CAZFIJ010000016.1:0-7521 GCA_964519515.1 uncultured Nitrososphaerota archaeon | reverse complement strand
ATTGCCTCACTTATCGCTATTCCCAATGATCCAGGGTGCTCAGGATCTCTCTCCAGGTACTTCCTCCCGACATCAGTCCTATCACTTGGGGAGGGCACTACCTCAGCGCCGTAGAGCTTCATGACGAGCTTCCTGTAAGGCTTCTGAAGATAGGATATCCTGACCATGAAGACGAGAGCTTTTATCCCCATCATCATCGTAGCATAAGATAAGGCGCTGCCCCACTGCCCAGCTCCAGTCTCAGTCGTCAGGTATTCCAGTCCCTCCTTTGCAGCATAGAAGGCTTGAGCTAATGCTGTGTTCAGCTTATGACTTCCCGTCGGTGATACATCCTCCCTCTTATAGTATATCTTAGCCGGAGTCCCCAAATATTCTTCGAGTCTCCTAGCTCTATAGAGAGGGGTAGGTCTCCCTATCCTCTGATAGAATTCCTTTAGCTCCTCAGGTATAGCTATATACCTCTCCTTGGAGAACTCCTGATCTACGCACTCTTTAGGGAAGAGCGGGTAGAAGTCCTTGGGTCCAAGAGGCTCCTTCGTGGCTGGGTGTATGGGAGGAGGCAAGTCGGGGAGGTCGGAGACTATATTGTACCAGTACTTCGGTAAATCCTCTTCCTTAAGATCTATTCTCAGCACTTGAGATCACCTCCGGAATTAGAAGAACTGATAGAATCGGGTATGAGAAGGATCGGGATCATGGGAGTGGAGTGGGACTTAGAGCCAAACTAGATCCCCCATGCTCGCACCTCCAGCAGTGAGGAGCAACCTAACTTCACATTTAAAAATTTTCCTGACAATGATTTCTGCAGTAGCTTCCTGAGTAAAGCTCGAATTCTCTGTGATTAGAGATTATCACTCGTAAGAGCTTTAAATGAGCTCTTAGCCACATATCTTAATGACTTCAATGCTCAAGGATCTCGCCGAGAGGCAGCTCCACTTGATGATCTTAGGAGATTGGAAGAGAGTTGATCCAAGACTCTTAGAATACTTAGAGGGTGAGTTAGGGACAGAACCGGAGAGAGATCCGATAGGAGTTGCCTTTTGCCTCCTAAAGATAGGGGTTTCCCCGGAGAGAGCTACTTCTCTACTGAGCTGGAAGGATTTCGAGGCTTTCTGCATGAGGGGGCTTCAAATACATGGGATGGAGGCTATTAGAGGATTAAGATTCAAGAATGATAGAAGATATGAGATAGATGTCCTCGGTATAGGCGAGAAACTTATCCTATTGATAGATTGTAAGATGTGGTCCATGAGGGGGAGATCTGGGAAAATAGAACCTGTAGCTAGAGACCACTTGAGGAAAGCGAAAGCTTTCGATGAAGCCATGAGGTCTGGATCAATAAATGGATTGATCAAGGAGGGCGGAAAATCTCAAATAATACCAGTTATAGTCTCTTGGCTCGATACAGGAGTTGTTAGATCTAAAGAGGGTGTAGCTATCATGAGTTTAAGGAATTTCCCAAATTTCTTGAACTCCCTAGATGAGTTGGAAGATTTCGTGAAGATAGATGTAGATTATAGGATCAAGATCCGAAGAGAAACTCCCTCACGGAATCTATCAGTTCTGAGATTTTGACAGTTTTCCTGAGATCCTTGGAGTATAGCGTGACTGTCTCAGTTTCCTCCTCGGAGGGCCCCACGAATGCGATGACCTTAGCCCCTATCTTATTAGCGTACTCCCTCTGAGCTGCCTGACTCCTCCTCATCAAATCCAGTGATGTGTTGAAGCCCCCTTCCCTTAGGATCCTCGAGATACGCCACGCATACCTCCAGTTCTCCCTCCTAACGCTCACAATGAATACATCTGTGTAGCTCTTCTCACTTAGATCGAAGATACCTAACTCCAGACCGGCGTCTATTAACCTCTCCACGCCCAAGCTTACGCCCGTCGCTGGAACATCCCTTCCAGAGTAAAGACCTATCAGCCTATCGTATCTCCCTCCTCCGGCTAAAGAGCCTATCCTAGGTTCGCTGACGCTAGTCTCAAAGACGGGGCCCGTATAATAATCGAGGCCCCTCACTAATGAGAGATCGAAGATGAGCCTATCGTCGGAAACTATGGAGAATATCTCCTCTAGATGATCGAGAGCTGTCTTGACTTTATCGTTTTCTATCCTTCTGAATGTCTGAGATACCTCATCGAAGCTACCCCTCGTCGAGATCAGTTCCATGATCCTATCTATTAGGGATTCATGAGCCCCCAATCTAATGAGCTCTCCCCTCACTCCATCTACTCCCATCTTATCGAGCTTATCTATGGCTCTATATATCGGGAAAGGATTGTTTATCCCGAGCTCCTCCTCAAAAACTCCAGTTAAGAGCCTCCTATCGTTGAGCCTGACTCTGAAGTTCTCAAAGTTGAATGACTTCATGGCATCTATATTAACTGATATAACCTCAGCATCCGCTTCCGGGTATGGGCTACCGACTATATCAGCATCACATTGTAGGAATTCCCTATATCTACCCTTTTGAGGTTCCTCATGCCTCCAGACGTTCCCAATATGATACCTCTTGAAAGGGAGAGGTGTCTCAGGGTGCATGGCAACGTATCTAGCTAAAGGGAAGGTTAGCTCATATCTCAACGTGTACCACTCCTTGCTGAAGAAATCGGGGAAGATGAACATGAGCTTGTTCTCAGCTTCCTCCCCAAGCTTCCCTTTAACTGTCTCCCAGTACTCTAGAGAGGGTGTCTCGATCGGATCGAAGCCATACCTTCTGAATATCTCCTCTATTTTGCTTAAGATCCTCTTCCTGAGTATCATCATCGGCGGAGGGAAGTCCCTGAAGCCCCTCGGTATGGATACCATTAGCGACCCCTTCGGCTCGGAGACGATTGGTGAGATTATAAAGTAGCTGCGTAGCAATATTCCGATGAGCGCTGTCGTGTTAGCACTCTCTGAGGCTATAAGGACACTTTCTCTAGCTGAAGATTACCTATCAAGTGAAAAAATTTCATCACTAATAGATTTAATTGCTGAAAGTTATGCAATTGAGTTAGATCTCTCTGATAGCAGGCCTTTCCTTGAAAGCTTTGAGGTATTGAGGAGTGCCCTACTATCAAGACCTATGAGCGATGAGGATGAGAGAGTCGCTAAGATATTCGCTTATAACTTAAGCATGATCGAGAACAGATACGGGCTGGATAAGGAGGCTCTAGAGGAGAAGTTCATTAATGAAATAGAAAAACTTATGGGGGACGAATTTGCAAATCTCGTAAATATTTTCTTAAAAATTATAAAAAATTTATAATATAAGGAGTTAAACATAAAATACTCGCGTGATGTTGAAAAGGCTTTTAATAAGTAACTTAGCAAAGTTTATTAATAAATACTTCCTAGATGCCCAGATACATATGGTCGAAGAGCATGTCTACGAGCTTAGGAACGTTAGAAAGATCTATGGGACGAGAGGGAATTATGTAGAGGCTCTTAGAGGGATAAATCTTGATGTAAGAAAGGGCGAGTTTTTAGCAATAATGGGCCCCTCAGGTAGTGGAAAAACGACCCTCCTTAGCATAATGGGCCTCCTGACGAGGCCCACTTCTGGAAGCGTGAGGATAATGGGTAGAGATCTCGCAACACTCAACGATAAACAGATAACTCTAATGAGGAGGAAAACTATAGGTTTCATTTTCCAAACGTTCAATTTAGTGCCATGGCTCACAGCAGCTGAAAATATCGAGCTAGCTTTAGCTGTAGGCGAATATAATGGGAACAGAAAGAGGAGGATCATGGAACTCCTCGATAGCGTCGGGCTGAGGGGCAGAGAGAATCATAAGCCCTCCGAACTCTCAGGTGGAGAGCAGCAGAGGGTCGCAATAGCTAGAGCCCTTGCCAACAATCCCTCTATAATATTAGCGGATGAGCCTACTGGAAACTTAGACTCTGCATCAGGCCTGCAGGTTATGGAGATATTGAGAGAGTTAGTGAGGGAGGGAAGGACAGTCGTCATGGTCACACACAATCAGGCGATGGCCGAGAGGTGTGATAGGATAGCTAGGATAAGGGATGGTATCATAGTAAGTGAGGAGGTGATATCCCATGTCGAAACTTAAGGTATTACTCCTCTTATTCCTTCTCATGCTCCCCTTGTTCTATGGGGAAGCCAAGCTCTGGGGATTAACCCTAGTCGATTATAGGTGGGGAACGAGGGATCAGCCAGCCATAGTCTATGCTGGTGACGGCATAGTTTACATAACGGTCACTTTGAGAGCATATGTAGCGAAAGATTACACTTTGAGCCCCTTCGAAGCTAGTCTAGAGATCCCGGAAAACCTTAGGAGCCCGAATGGTGAGAAGGTAGTGAGAATTTCACCATCTCTTCAAATATCGAAGACTAAGTTCACTGATGGGGAATCATTTCAGTTGATGTTCCCATTAGAGGTTCCATCGACAGCTCCACCGGGTCTTTACGAGTTCAACCTCAACGTGAGCTATAGGATCTTCGATTCCGAGAACTATCAAGTCGATAGCAACTATGATCTCTTCACCTTCAACCTTGAGGTTAGATCGGCCTCTCCTGTCTATGTTTACCTGAAAGGTAGCGCTATAGAGGGAGATACCTCAGTTCTAACGCTTAAAGTTGTAAATGGAGGCACTGAGGACGTCCAGATATCCTCAATAGTTCTCAGCTCGTCCTTCATAAGGTTGCTGAATCCTAATGTGGGGAATCAAGCGATCCTATCCCCGAACACCTCTACGGTCTTCCAAGTGGGGACCTTTGTGGAGAGGGGGACGGGAAGAAAGTACGATAGGGTAGCTGTCACCGTACAATATAAGAGCGGAGGAAGGTATTATTCTATATCAGAAGTATTCACAGTCCCTATATTCAAGACAGAAGCTACTGAGAATAAACCAAGCCTCATAGCCTTCTCTAATGAGAGCTCCGCCTATGGCGGAGTGCCTAAGAACATAATGATAACTATCGAGAATTCAGGGGATGAGACCGCTAGGAAGACGAGGGTCCAGATATCCTCACAGACGGTATCGATAGTTGGAGCTAATCTCTTCGATCTCGGGGATATCATGCCGGGGGAGAAGAGAAATATCACGCTTAGGGTACTCCCGCTCGAGGATTACTCCTTATATCAAATCGTATTGCAGTTCACTTACAGGGAGTTCGAGAGCGGCTTGGATGTCGAGAAGCAGACTAGCGCTCAGATAGGACTGGAGAGAGTTCAAGAAGCTAAGGTAGTGTTTTCAAGTGCTAGCGCTACCTATAGTTCGGGGAGGCTGAGGGTCTTCGGTAACATAGCGAACGTCGGTGAGAGGGATGCGAAGTACGTTAACGTGACGATATACTCAGGAGCTTGCGCGGGTACTTCAACATATATAGGGGATCTGAAGAGCGGAGAGAGCACGGGTTTCACCCTCTCATGTGAGACAGGAAGGGTAACGAGAACATTAGGTATCTCCGTCGGTTATCTAGCTTCTCCTGGAAACTGGAAGGAGACAAGGATGGAAGTCGCTATCTCTGGGGGTATAGGAAATCTGACGGGCAATTTGACCGGTAGAACGTTCGGAAACATGAGCGCAGCGAGGGTCAGCCCAACGACTAACATAACTTATTGGGCAGTTTGGCTCGCAGCCGGTCTAGTGGTCGGATTGGTTATCGGGAGATTACTATTCAGGAAGAAGGGCGAGGAGGTGCTGGATCAAATTGAGGCTCCTTGATATACTCAAGTTCTCATTTAAGGCTATGAGGAGCAGGAAGAGGAGGACCTACCTCACTCTCCTCGGTATTTTCCTTGGAGTATTGACTCTAACCGCAGTGGTATCTTATGCCGCTGGCTATGGGGCTGTTATACAGAAGATAATAAAAGGAGGGAGTTTGAGGGTTATCTATCTCATTCCTAGGGAGACCTCATTCACTGAGTCTGACTTAGCTAAGGTAAGCATGATAGATGGGGTAGAAACTGTAATCCCCATGATAAGGATTTTCGGCGAATTCAATGTCATGGGACAGAATATCAGAGCCAGTATCGTTGGATTCGATGTCAATTACGTGGAGGAGCTCTTCCCGGATCTAAAGCTTCAATTCGGAGATTGGCCATCGAATCAAGCTGAGCAGGCTGTGATAATGGGGAATAACATATTAAGCCAGATTCCTGTTGAAGACGCTAGAGATCTAATTGGATTAGGCGTTAGGATCTCCATTGGCAGTTTCATCAGTCAGGGAAGCATAAGAGGGACTATTTATGGAGTGCTAGCGCCGTACGGCACTTCACTAATGGCAGATGTCGATAACTCAATACTTATCCCCTTAGATTACGCTATGAATATGTATCAAAGGTTCTACAACAGGAGGGACTACCCGACTCTCGTCGTGATCGTTGATGATGTGAATAGAATAGATCAAGTTGTTAGTGAGTTGAGGGATGAATATGGGGATTCAGCATACCCTATAGCTATGAGGGATCTTCAAAGGGCTCTAGATACACTGATAAATACTTCAATAATAGCCTTAGGCTCTATAGCTGTGATGACTATAGTGGTAGCATCCGTCGGGATAATGAACGCTATGTACACTACGGTCACGGAGAGGACCAGGATAATCGGGGTTATGAGGGCGATGGGAGCATTCCAAAGGGAGATAATGCTTTCATTTCTGTTTGAAGGGGTGATAATGAGTGCGATAGCCATTATACTTGGGATTATCGGTGGTTATGCTGGGGCTATCTTGCTCTCTCAATTGATGTCATTAGCTATAGGTGGAGGCAGTGCGTCCAACGTTAGGGCGACAAGTAGAGCTGGTGGAATGCAGGGTGGTATAAGTCTCTCTGTAACGCCAGTCCTCCCGCTGGAGTACGCACTCACAATAGCGGGAGTCACACTCTTGATAACGCTCATAGGAGCTATACCACCCGCTCGCCAGGCAGCTAAGTTAGAGCCTGCTAAAGCCCTGAGGTTCGAGTGATTCCCTCTTATTTTTTATGATGGAGTCCGCCCAATGAACAACCCTTTCCGCTATCTCGAGACCCGCCTCTAGAGATCGAGGATCCGGAGGGTCGGAGCTGAGGGAAAGCATATACTTACTCTCGAAATCCTGGAGCTCCCTCTCTCCTATAGGGGGCCTGAGCTCGATGGGGATTAGATGATAAAGGGATAGGGTGCTATCATAAGGGGCGTCTACCTCGAGTCTAGATAGGACTAGCTTGAATGAAAGTTGTAGTACTCTCCTCAAAATTGTAAAGGATTCCGTATAATTACCCATAGCCTTAAGATCGAATGCCTCCTTGAGAAGCGCCTTTACATCTTCCATCATGAGTCCTCTCTCATGCTGGGCAAGTGCGCTGGATTTAAACATAGGTGAGGGATGCTTCCAGACTGGGCTTAATTTGATTGAGGTCAGGAGGCTAGAATCGGGTCATGAGAATCATTGAGATGATCCTCAGTATTTTTGAAAGACGGGCCCGGCGGGATTTCAACCCGCGACCCCCCGGTTAAAAGCCGCGCGCTCTTCCACTCTGACCTACAGCCCCACAACGCTCGCCTTCCGCTATACCGCGACAAAAAAAACA
>CAZFIJ010000015.1:0-4727 GCA_964519515.1 uncultured Nitrososphaerota archaeon | reverse complement strand
AGATTAGCATCTGGAGAGTATATGGAATCTATTATATCGAATGCTATCGTCCTGTTCTCCTTATCGCTCTCATCTCCCTTTATTATAATTCTATAGAGTATCTTACCTCCCTTATCGAACGGGCAATTCTCCTTAACTACTATCTCAGCTCTAGTCGGTAGCGTGCCCCCGCCTTCCATGTAAGCCCATACCCCTCCTCCCGTTAAGCAGGGGTTGTTCATACTCCCTTTGTAGACTTGAGCCTCTACAGCATAAGCTGCGACTCCTCCTATGTGTTTTATCTTAGCTTCAAGCTTATAGCCTCCGGGAAGATCTATCGTCCCCTCTTTCATCGTCAATCCTAGCCAATCGTACTTAACTTCCTGAGCTGATGCATGAGGGAGGCTAGGGATCGAGAGTAGACATACCATGATTAAGGTTATTAACTTGAGCTTCATCCCCATCGGGGTCACATGGGATCACCTTTATTAATTATGATTTCGGCAATGAGCGTAGTTGGGCCCGTAGCTCAGCAAGGATAGAGCGGCGGCCTTCTAAGCCGCAGGCCGGGGGGTCAAGTCCCCCCGGGCCCGTTTCCCATCAAATAACCTCTTCATTCCTCGGGATTTTCGATGTAACATTTGAGCGTTCCTATATCTTCAGATCGCGATACCGATTGAATTCTCCCTTGCCCCGAACAGTAAATCTCGAGAAAGGGCTAAAGAGGAGTGAGGGTCTTGAGATTCAGGAGCCCCTGGATGAGATGGATTTGAGGCCCGAAGAAACAGTGAGGTTCGAATGTAGCTGAAGGCTGTCATGAGACATCATATGATATCCTCCCGAACGGGGGGAGGGGGAGGGGAAGTTATCTTAAGGGAGGAATGCCCATGATCTCACTTCAGGATTTCATCGAAGGAGCTTTGAATCTCTCTCCCCTCATCTCAGTCCTCTAGAGATGATATGTAGTATCGGTCTACTTCTGATGGGGGAGGGCAGTAGAGATCCTTAGGAGAGTTAATCCGTTCACGCGAAGTATACTGTCGACCTTAAGATGGTGGCCGCGGGAAGGGAGATTGAGTGTCTCGAGAGCCCTGAGGTCCTCCTCGAGAAGGCCTTTATGAGCATTGTATTACGCTCAGCGAGCAGTTGAGAAGAGTATACTACTCCCTGAAATGGTCGTCATCGAAATTGCATCTCCGTGAGCTTCGTGGTATCGAGAGCTCCCGAGGAGTGCTCAGCATCATCGGAAGTGATTGAGGATCTATAGGGGGTTTAGGGGTAGATATCAGTGAGAAAAATTGAGAAATTAATTATCATCAAGTTATGATTTAAAGAAGTCGAGAGAATCCCGCTGGAAAGCGGGGAAAATTTCAGAGGATATATCAGCATAAATTGAGGAGGTATAGGGGATGAAGCTGGTGATAGAGAGAGAAAAGATCTTCAGCTACGGTGAGAATGGGCCTAATACGAATTGCATGAGGTTCACTTGACCTCCATGAACGTATATCGGGACCCTCTTCACTTGCTGAATGCTGTAGCCCCCGAGCCATTGCAAACCGACTCTCATACCGTCTGAGGGCCTCACTACGAGGAGGTAATTCCTGCTGCTATCTAAATCGAGGGCATAATCCCCAGCTATCGCTAGAATAAGCCTATCAGTCGCGGCAAAGAGACCATCTTGATCCTTCCCCTGAACTACGAGGGTGGAGTTACTTAAGAACACTCTGATGCTCGTCTCATTAGATACCCTCAGTACTATGGTCACGTTCCCCTCCTTAACTGAGCCTAGAGGCCCGACAGCTATATTAGTCTCATTTATCTTACCGCCCGAGAAGAAACTTAAGGTCAGCGTTATTGAGTAAGATGATAGAGCTATTCCTCCGGATGATCGCTCGGGGTAAGCTATAGTGACGTTCCAGCTCCCCTTCGGCTTCTCCTCATGCTCAGGCATCCATATCAGTGAGTAAGCCGCTATAGCGATAACGACTATCACGGAAGCTATAACTACGTACTCAACTCTCAAAGGGTATCCTCCCCCTCTTCCTCCTCTCAGTTAAGAGAGGGCTTCTCCTACTACTCCTAGCCCTATTCTTTATCCTTATAGCTATCAGCACCGCTGACACTAATATGAGCGCTGATACTATGTAGAGGAATGTCTTGGAGACTGTGAGAGTCACCTTAACTATGTTCGATCCGGAATAGCCTGGCATCGTCCTCCCTATCGAGTCCTTGTACTCATAGCTCACGCTCAAGAAGGTCCCGAGTTCGGGAGAGGGGTAGAAGTTAGTTGCTTTCACTTTAACTGGTATAGTTATCGTAGTGCCTGAAGTTACCTTATCCACCCTAAGGAGGAGGGAGCCATCTGGGTTCGGCCTGTACATCACTTCCTTCGGCACCGTACTGAGGTTCAAGGAGAGTCCCTCGCCAGATGCCATCTTGAGGCTCACCTCAGTGGCATCCTCATTCCCCACGTTAGATAGAGCTAAGAGTATTACCTTCTCCTCATCCCACTCCATCTTCAGGGAAGATACGTTCGAGGATATCAGGAGATAGGGCCTGAGCACTGTTATCTTCACGTCCTTGCTCAAGTTATGCCTCTCCCCTCTAGCGTCAGTGTAAGTTATGAAAGTAGTAGATACAGTTTGGGGACCAGGTGGGGTATCTACTGGAGTCACTTGATAGATTAAAGTCACTTTAGAGCCAGGAGCTAATGGTTGAGGCATGACATAGCTCCCTAAGCTATTAGTAGATGTCACTAGTGCGGTCCCATTCCCGGGGAATGTAGTGACGAGCTCGAATCCTGAGGAGAGCTTCTCAACGAAAGTCAAGTCAGTTATAGGTAGATCTCCCCTGTTGGAGAAAGTTAAAGTTATGTTAACGGGCTTCCTCAGCTGTGAAGATGTTGGGGAAGCGAGCTTGGACTCTAAGTTGAGTACGGGATTCCTCAGGAGCCTCAAAGGTAGGGATTTCGCGAATATAGGCTTGCTAGAATTAGCCTCCCTCAGGAGTATGGAGACGCTCACGTTCTGAGGTGAGGGAAGGCCATCGGGGGCATTTATCTTGAAAGTGAACTCCCTATCCTTTCCAGCATCTAGCGTGAACTTCGCCTCAGAGCTACCTGAGATAGAAGCCGGTGGCCCGGCTTTGACGCTCATTATCAGGGAGAGGGGCTTAGATATCTTATTGGATACGCTCACCTTCAGGTTCAGTGACGTGCCCTCGACTAGTACAGTAGGTTGGTAATCACCGTAACCCCCTACGAAGTAAGCGTTAGATGAGACTGAAGTTATCCTGAGCCAATTAGTGAAGACAGCTACGTAAGGATAAGTATAGGAGTACCTGAGCCATATGTACGGGAAGTCCGTGAAGAGGCCATCAGGCCTTATAGTATTAGCTAGATCGACCATTATAGCCCCATAATTAGATACTAGCTTATCTGTCTCCAAATAGCCGAGTGAGGAGAGCTTAGATAGGACGTTGAGAGCTGAAGCTGTCATGAAGTCGTAAGTCCCAGCTGAGTAAGATTGCCTCACGCTCGCATCCAGGTAGTTTATCAGTCCCCTTATCATAGACTCATCGAAGCTGTATCCTTGATATAGAGCTTCAGCTATCGCATCCCCGACCTCACCAGTCACGTATAAGGCTTTGGATCCGCTCTCCTCCCAGTAGACCATGTTCCCAGATTTGCTAGCTGTAGCAGCTAGGTAATTCAAAGCCTTATTCACGCTTGAATCCGATACCTTGAGGCCAGCTTCCCTAGCTGAGAGTAGGGCTTTGAGGACTGAGGCCGTTATCGTCGGGGTTGGCTGCTTCATCTGGAATACGTCAGCTTGAGGTATCCTCCCCCACCCGCCTCCCTCATCCTGGAGGCTTATGAGTTTAGATACTGAGCTGGATAGGGAGCTGAGCTTATCCTTTGGCAATGAGCCGGAGCTTATCGCTAGGGAAATAGCCCTTATCGCGAGGGAGCTGAAGTAAATATCGGCTAGCTTCCCGCTTATGTCCGAGCCCCATAACCCATCTATAGCCTGTTGGGAGAGCCAACTAGCTATAGAGGATAGCCTTGATTTAGCACTTGAGACCGAGCTGGGGTTCAGGGAGGCGAAATTGTAAGCTTGCAAGGCCTCCCCTAATATGAGGGCAGCATATATATTGAACTCGAGATCCGGTATAGCTCCGAAAGTGAAACCGCTCTTATCCACGTAGAGCACACCATTGACGTAACCGTAGCTCCCCCTAGGCACCTCGCTTATCGATTTGAACTCTGGGACGCTCGAGACACTCTTCATCGGTCCCTCGACGGCCCTCTCTATCACGCTCCTCGAGTCCTGGCCTATCGCGACTGAGCTCAGTAGGAGTAGTATCAAGAGGAGGGATGACTTCCTCAGCATATGGGATTGTGGAAGGTCACTATATAAGGAGAGATTGAGACTGAGAACGGGATTAGATAAGGCATGTGTCTAAGAAAAAAGGGAGGGGGGGTTTAGCTGCCGGGCGGCGGCGGTCCCACTGTGACTACCAGTACGGGCTGTATCGCTACCTTCACTGGTACTGTGGTGGGCCTTATACCTATCACTATCACAGCGGGAGCTCTCTTGCCGACTCCAGCCTCATAGAATGTAGCTATCGTTATGTTAGCTAACTTCGTCGGGTCAGCTAAGGCTATTGTAGCGCTCAACGTCCCGAACCTGTCGGTACCAGCAACTACGAGTATCTCCTTGTCGGGGTTCCATGGGTTGCTCTTAGCG
>CAZFIJ010000014.1:0-3771 GCA_964519515.1 uncultured Nitrososphaerota archaeon | reverse complement strand
GGTTCGATGCTAGAGTGAGAGCCCTGAGGCTCTGGGTGATACTCCCCCCTGGAGTCGATAGCAATGAGATCAAGAATCAACCGGACTACGATAATCTGATACCACTTGAAGATGGTAGAATAGCCCTTTACTGGGAGAGATACAATCTACTACCGAATTACAAGTTAGACGTCGGTGTCTCATTCCCAAAGGAATATGTGAGATCTTACGTTAAGGGATCAGAGGGTGAGGGGGATATCCTTTACGCTGCGATCGGTCTCATATTCCTGGGGGCCGTCGTCCTCTCGATATTCCTCATAGTGAGGTACGTGAAGGCCCTGATCGAGAAGTCCATCTATAAGCCTCCTGAAGTCTCTGTCGAGAGCCTCGGAGTGAATAAGAACTTGAGGCCCCCGGAGGTCGCTTATCTGAAGAAGCTGGAGGGGAGAAAGATAAGTTATGGGAGGATATTAGTTACTATAGCGTTAGAATTATCGAGTAAGGGTCTCTTGAGGGTGAAGAGTGTAGAGCCGTTGGAGATGGAGAAATTGAACAACACCTCCCCTCAACTGAAGGCCTACGAGAAGGTCTTCCTCGATTGCCTGGATGGAAGCGTCCCTTCTGAAGACTGTCTAGTGAACGTGATCAAGAGCTTACACAGGAGAGTCAATAGGGAGATAGCTGGTTACTCGAGGCTCGGTACAATAGCTCATTATGAGAAGCTCGTCAATTCCATTTGGAAGGAAATTTCTCAAGCTCCAATGGAGAAGAGACTCGAGATCTTGAAGGAAAATCTCTCATGGTTGCTCACAGATGAGAACTTTGAGAGGAATCTGAAGAGATATCTGAAGGAGGGCTTATCTCCTGATCAAATTTCCCACCCCGTGAGGGGCACCTGGACCCCGGAGGATACTTGGATCTGGGTCCCGAGAGGAGGTACTATTTACATACCCTACCCTAGGGAGCCAGTTAAAACTCGGTCTGAAGGAGGAGCTAGATCCGAAGTGGAAGCCCCCGTCATAAGTATAGAGAAAGCAGCCGATTCCATAGCTAGATCCATTGAGGGCTTCTCCTCCTCCATCGTGAGGAACATGGAGGATTTCTCCAATAAGATCGCGAGAACTATAACACCTGAGAGACCGAGGGGGAGCAGCAAGAGACGCGTTATATCCTGCGCATGTGTCAGTTGCGCTTGTGCGTGCGCGTGCGTTAGCTGTGCTTGCGCTTGCGCTGGAGGTGGTGTGGGATGAGCGAGAGGGAGCTCTTGACGTTCAACTACGGGGGGCATAAGATTCAGTTAAGGATAGATCCTTATGGAATTGGCTCTCTCATCGTGGATGCAAGTAGAGTAGCTTATCTCAATCACACAGCAGCGATCATGATTAAGACATTTCTTCTAGGTGGCGATTGGAAGCAAGCAGCTAAAGAACTCAAGAAGTACTACAGAGGGATGAAGAAGAGTGAAGTTAGGAGACACTTCACCGAGATAACTGAGAAGATAAGGATGTTCATAGATGGTTATGGGGACCCCGTCACAGACCTGGGATTCAAGCACCAGTTCCCGGATGTGACTATTATGTCCGCCCCTCTCAGAGTTGATCTAATCCTCACTTACAGGTGTAATAACAATTGCATCCATTGTTACTCATACAGTCCTAGGGAAACGGATGAGTTGAGCACTGAAGATTGGAAAAAAGTTTTGAGGATATTTCATGAACTAGGGGTACCTCAAGTCACTTTCACAGGTGGAGAGCCCACCCTGAGGGAGGATCTCGTCGATCTAGTCTCCGAAGCTCAGAAGTTAGGTATGGTATCCGGGATCGTGACGAATGGGACTTTATTGAGTGGAGATCTCTCTAGGAGATTAGCGGAAGCGGGTTTGGATTACGCTCAGATAACTTTGGAGTCGGAGGAACCCGATATCCACGATTCCATCACTGGAGTCAGGGGGAGCTGGGAGAGGACCCTCAGGGGAATAAAGAACATGGTGAATGCCGGAGTTTATGTAAGCGTCAACTCAACGCTCCTGAAGATGAATTCACCGACTATATTGGGTACGATTAGATTCGTTGCGGAATTGGGAGTCCATGGTTACTCCCTCAACAGAGTCATTTACAGTGGAAAAGCTACTCTCGATATGGAGCCGAGTTTCGAGGAGATGGTGAATATCATAAGTGAGGCTAAGGAACTAGCTATAGAGCTGGACCTCGATTTCACTTGGTATGGAGTTACGAGGTACTGTGAGATGGATCCCATAAATACGGGGCTGGGACTGAAGTTCTGTTCCGCTTGTAGCATCAACCTAGCTGTAGAGCCCGATGGCACTGTTATACCATGCCAGAGCCACTATTTGAAGCTTGGGAACATCTTGAGGGATAGGTGGATGGATATATGGTACTCAAAGGAATGCCTCAGCATAAGGGAGGCAGCTTACATAGGAGATGCCTGTAAGAGCTGCCCTCTCCTCACTTTCTGCAGGGGAGGATGCCCCTTAGAGGCTGAAGTGAGGAGCTATCCATCGAAGCCTCCTGAGGTCGAGCCCTATGAGCTCCCATGAGCTCGTATCGTTAGCTGAACTCATAAAGAGGAACTCTGGTGAGGTCGTAGCTTTCACAGGAGCTGGTATCTCAGCTGAGGCAGGGATACCGACTTTCAGGGGGAAGGGAGGGCTTTGGGAGAGATATAATCCGGAGGAACTAGCGACGCCTCAGGCATTCTTCAGGGACCCCAAGCTCGTCTGGGATTGGTATTTATGGAGGATGTCTATCATCGCGAGAGCTCAACCGACACCAGCTCATGAGATACTCGCTCTCTGGGAAGATAAGGGTATTTTGAAGGGCATAGTAACGCAGAATGTAGATGGTCTCCATCAAAAAGCGGGCTCAAAGAACTTAGTGGAGCTTCACGGTTCGATTTGGAGGGTGAGGTGTACTTCTTGTGATAATAAGATCTATTTGGGCTTTGGGAATTTGCCAGCGAGGGTACCACCTGAGTGTGATAGATGCGGTTCCATCATGAGGCCGGATGTCGTCTGGTTCTACGAGCCGCTACCTCGGGATGAGTGGATTAGAGCGGAGGATATGATGAGATCAGCTAGTTTGTTGTTGATAATAGGGACCAGTGGGCTCGTGATGCCAGCAGCGACTCTGCCGATGATAGCACTAGAGAACGGGGCTACTTTAGTTGAGATAAATCCTGAGGAAACCAATTTAAGTAGTTTCGCTAAGTTCAGGATTAGGGAGGGGGCCAGTAGGGTATTGATCACCCTTAATGAGATACTGGAGGGGATCCCTTGAGGATAGTCAGGTTCGATCGTAAGTTCCTTGAGGACGTAATCTCCATCCACTGCCCGAAGTGGAGGGAGATGCCATTAAGCATGAGGATAAGAGATTGTGGTTACTGGGGAGATCCAGAAGTCTTCAATTGGTATATAGATGCCTTATTATCAGCAGATGGGAGAATATTGATAGCTCTGAAGGATGACACTTTGATAGGAGAGGCGGAGATCGTCCCTGAGAGGTTGAAGTGCCCTGTGGGGGATCACGCTTACCTACAGATGGTCTGGGTTAAGGAAGGGGAGAGGGGTATAGGAGTTGGTAGGAGGCTCGTTGAGGAATGCAGCAAATTAGCAAGTGAGATGGGATTTTATGCTCTCGATACAATACCATATGATGAGGCCATTCCCTTCTTCGAGGCCCTCGGATTCTCAGAGATAGAATCCCAAGTGCTCATGGAAGCTAAGCCCAGACCAGCCCCTGAGCAGCCTAAAATAGAGGAAATTGGAAAGAGAGA
>CAZFIJ010000013.1:0-16033 GCA_964519515.1 uncultured Nitrososphaerota archaeon | reverse complement strand
GTACCTCATCACGATGTCCTCGCCGCTCCCGTACTTATCGACTAGATGGAACTTGAAGAGCCTGTATCCACTGACCATCTCGACTATCGGAGTGACGTTTATGCTCACTACAGATGTCTTCCACACTCTCCTCTCTATTATCTTTATCCAGTTATCAGGCGTCCCATGGTAGACAGTTAAGAATGCGTACTCATCTATCGGGGCTATGATCCTGACCGTTATATTAGTGCCCTCACTTATCTTCGACATATTAGCTGGTTCTATCACCATCTTAGGGGGTTGCGTATCCACCTTGAGGTAGAGCTTCGAGCTAGTCGTCAAGACACCATCAGATGCTTCCAAAACGATATTTTCGAATGAAGGGATTTCTAAGCTCATCAAACTACCTGATTCCACTGTACCGCTCCATAGTTCAGCTGATGATAGGACCCTCACTCTCAGCCGGCTCGATTCATCGGTCACCCTGAAAGTCATCTTGACGTACTTCCCCACTCTCGTATAATTAGATGGGGAAATTATCTCTACCTTAGGGGCTTCATTCTTACCTATCTCATCCAGTAGAGCTATCCTCCCCTGCTCTAAGTAAGCCCCTATCCCCACTAAGATCTCTAAGAGCCCGTCCCTATCGTAATCCAGTAGTATGGGTTGGGTCTTCGCCTCGAACCTCACGTACCTCTGGAATTCGACTTCTCCCCCTGATACCCACCCGTTGAACTCCCTCAGGTTCGCTCTCCACTTCTCCTTGCCATCGTTGGAGAAGCAGTAAACGTATTGGCCTGCAGCTACTATGACCTCAGGCTTGAGATCGCCATCTATATCAGCTACTACCGGCCTGTTGTAAGGAGCCTCGACCTTAGCCTTCCATAGCAAGCTCGAGGACCTAGCTACTAGCGTCCCATCCTTGAGTATGTAGATGAGCTCAGGTCTCTTATCACCGTTTAGATCGTGTATAGCTGGATCAGTGACCCCGCCCTCAGCTCTGAATATAACGGAGTCCTCCTTCACCACTTGGACTGTATCCCCCCGTCGGCAGACTACCTCTAACTTCCCATCCCCATCGAAATCCACCGCTAGGGGGAGTGAGGAGCACCCCACGTTCGAGTAAGGCTTCAGGCCATCTGGCCCCCACGTGAATATCCCTGAGGACGTGGATACGAAGACGGTCCTCCCCCTCACTGAGAGGCCCAGTACAGCATCCACTTGGTATTGCTTAGGATCGGCTAGAGGGGACTCGAAGTAGAGGAGGTGCCCGTCTAAGTATGCTAGAGCCTCATCATATCCATCTCCATTCAAATCAGCGACTAGCGGTGCCGGAGGCTCTAATATAGCTGGGAAATCCCTCTTCATGCTGGAATAAATGAAGCCAGTCCCTGAGGAGTTGAACCTAGATGGGACGGGTTGTTCGTAGAACCTGAAGCTCCCGCTATCCATTATTATCGCTAGGGAAGCTACTTGCTTCTCCCTGCTGTAGCAGATAGCATATATTACTCCTCCCTTCGATGTGATCCCGTGAGCCATCTTCACCTCCCTGCCCGAGCATATGCTGAGCGTCCTCACTACAGCTCTAGAGTCGATGTAGGAGATCGTCCCATCTGAGGATGCGACAGCGATAAGGCTCCCTATAGGGACTATAGCGACTGGATCTCCAGGTAGCCCCTGCTTGAACAATAGGACTTTAGCTCCTTCCCTCATCCCCCCCAATCCTTGATAGTATGAGTCCTGATAGCAATTAGCATGCAACAGGGGGAGCAGTAACACCAGCAGTAGTAAGCGTCTCATCGCGTTACCCAGATGAGGGGGTCATTAACCCCTTCGCGTCATATGTAATAAGGCCTTAATCCCCAGTTATTAGATGTTCGTGATATCAGACTTCGTGAGAGTGGAGAGGATGCCGGGCTTTTCATGCGAGCTCTGTGCTCAATGCTGTAAGGGTAGGATAATAGTCCTCTACGATAGAGATGTCGAGAGGTTATTAGAGGCCGGATTCTCCGATTTCTATGAGGAAGCTGGTGAACTCGAGCTACGCTTGACTGGAGCTAAGTACAGGATGAAGCTGAAGGAGAACGGTGAATGCATCTTCCTCGAGGACGATAGGTGCGTAGCATATGAATATAGGCCGGATACTTGCAGGAGGTATCCTTTCATCGTTGGGGAGGATTTCATACTCGCATCCATCTCATGCCCCGGTATAAAGTGGGATGAGGAAGGGGATGCGGAACCCTTCAGGGAGCCATCTAAGGAGATATCTAAAGTACTGAGGAGAATAATGAGGATATAATACCCTTCCTCCCGATAAAATATTAAAATGAGTATCCGGAGGTAAAGATAAATGTTATCTTCATGTGGGCGAACCCCGCGTCCCTCATGTAAAAATTTTTAAGGAAATGGAGGGGCTCACCCCGATGGTAGATCCAGTCCTCAGCTTCGCTATATCAATAGCTCTGCTCATAGGACTCCTCGTGATGAAGCAGGAAGTTCATATAGCTGTCTTAGCCTCGACAATGTCTTTTGGGATCCTCACTCTCGGAATATCGTTCTTAGAATCTACTCTCAAGGGCATATTCTCGAGGAGCACTCTCTCCCTAGTAGTGGCTTTCTCATCCGCTCTATTCCTCTCATACATGATGAAAGTCAGCGGGATCTTAGATAAGATCACAGACTTCGCCGTGAGCTTGGGACCTAGATTCGCCTCTCTATTCATCCCCATCCTCATAGGCTTAATACCTATGCCTGGAGGAGCTCTAGTCTCAGCAATGATGATGAAGGAGCACTACATGGAGAGGCAGAAGTTAGATAGCGACTTCGCCACCTTCATAAATTACTGGTTCAGGCACGTCACCATTCCCGTATGGCCCGTCTTCCAATCGATAATAATAGCATCAGTTATACTAAAGACATCAGTAGTCAGGATAATAGAAGCTACTTATCCAGCAGCTATAGCTTCTTACGTCGCGGGCTTCATCATCTTCGCTATAGGTATGAGGAAATCCAATAACTCATCCGAGAGGGGGAAAGTCAGCTACAGGGCTTTAGTCAATCTCTGGCCCTTCTTACTCATAATTACCCTCATATTCTTGATGAAGCTCCCCGTAGATATATCCCTCCTGATATCAGCGATATTAGTGACTATTCACACTAGGCCCTCGAAGGAGGAGGTGAAGGAGGGGCTGAAGTTCGCTCTCTCCTTCAAGATATTGGCTGTAGTCATAGCTGTGACTATGTTCACTCAATATGTGTACGATAGTAAAGCTGCCCTAGCCCTCTACGAATTCATGTTAGCGAGGGACATACCGGCCCTCCCCCTCTGCTTCCTCATAACTTTCATAATAGGGATAACTACCGCTGGTGAGTACGTTTACACTGGTACAGCTTTCCCATTGCTCAGCGAGATAATAGGGACTTCCTCAAACATAAAGGATATCTTCCTACTGATGAGTTATACTGGCGGTTACTTAGGCGTCATGCTGTCTCCAGTCCACTTATGCCTCGTCCTCACTCTGGAGTATTATAAAGCGAGGTACTCAGGGGTTTACAAGTACTTAGTGCCAGCAGTAGCTATAAGCTTAGTGCTCACGCTCCTCCTATCCTTGGGGTCGGTAGCTTGATCTGGATCGATGTAGTGAATGAAGCTAACGTGAGGTTCTGGAGGAGGTTCCTGAAGAAGTTCAGAGGCCCAGTGCTCTTGACTACGAGGAGGAAGGGTTCTTTAGTGGAGCTCCTGAGGGCTATGATACCTATAGAAGCTGTAGTAGTTGGGGAGTGGGGGGCTAGCGATTACGAGAAGCTCATATCCTTCGCTGAGAGAGTCAAGGAGCTCACATCACTCATAGCTGATAGAGATGTAGAGCTCGCAGTATCTAAGGCATCAGTTGAGCAAGCTAGAGTAGCTTTCGGCCTCGGGATACCTTATATAGCTATGAACGATAACGATATCCCTCCCCATGTAGTGACGAAACTCACCTTCCCCCTCTCAACCCTATCGATAGTCCCGGAGTGTTTCTCAGGCCCTACTTACGGTGAGACGATCAGGTTCAAGGGATTGTTCGAGGTCTCACACGCCTTAGATTTCATGGAAGATGGGGAGTTCGTGAGATCCGATCTAGGGCTTGAGGGGGAGTACGTCGTAGTTAGGTATCCGCCTGCAGCTTCTCACTATCTGAGGGAGAGCGGTCCCTTCGAGAGGATTGTTGAGAAGTTCCTGAGGGAGAGGAAGATACCAGCTGTCAAGATAAAGAGGGAAGGCGTTATAGAGCTCCCATCTGGGGAGAGGGTGAGCGCTAGCATAGATGGTATCTCCCTGATATCTAGGTCAGCTGGTGTGATATCTGGAGGAGGCACTATGGCTAGGGAGGCAGCTCTGTTAGGAGTACCCTCTATCTCCCTATTCCCCGGGGAGGATCCGTGCGTGAGCAAGATCCTACTGAGGGAGGGGCTCATGAGGAAAGCTACAGACCTCCCTTCAGTTTACGATGAGTTGAGGAAGGAGTGGGAGAGCGGGAGGCTCAAGGAGAGGGCGAGGGAGTTCTTGAGGGGATGCGAGGATCCAGCTGAGGTCCTCATGAGAGTCATAAAATCGAGAGGCTTATCTTAGGACCTTTGAGGCCCTAATAAGAACCTTTAAGCTCGAGTAGGATCAATTTTATAATAAAATTATGTATTATCTGATCTGATGAGGGAACAAGATAGGGAGCTCGCGTCAGGATCTACACTGCCTGAAGAACTGGAAAGGAAGCTTTTGATCTTCTTTGATCCTAACTGCGTGGTTGAGAAGGGGTTCCATTTGAATCTATCCGCTTATAAGATCCCGCGTTATATAGAGGAGTACCTGATCCTGAAGTTATGCGGCGATGTCCCCCTAACCAAATGCTTCTCCAAGATCATCGAGTATCTTAGGGAGTTGAGACCGGAGCCTGAGGAGAAGGATGTCGTATTGAACAAGATCATGAGTGAAGGGGAGCATTTGATACTGGACGATTTCAAAGTCGTTACCGACATAAAGTTCGGGGTTCATAGACTTGAGATACCCATCCTCAACCTCAAGAAAGCTATGATAGATCCCAAGATATTGAAAGAGCATGAGGACTTACTCAGGAACGGTGTCTGGGGGATAGGGAGGCTCCTCTTCGATAGTGAAAGGAGCTATGGGGATGCGATGTCGGAGCCCGTCCTAATGGTGGAGTTCCATCCTTATGAGATAAGCAGTTTCGATATCCAGTACTTCTCAGGGGCGAGAGCGCATTTCACTGATGAGGAATGGATGGATATCTTGATACAGAGCTTAGGCCTCAATCCCCGCTTATACGATTTCGAGCAGAAGATACTCTACTTGATGAGGTTAGTCCCACTAATAGAGTGCAACGTTAACATGATGGAGTTCGGGCCCAGAGCTTCGGGGAAGAGTTACCTCTACAAGAACATCTCCCATAAAGTCAGGGTCATATCTGGAGGGAAGGCCTCTCCCAGCGAGCTCTTCTACAATAAGTTGACGAAGACTATAGGGCTCATAGGCTTAATGGATGCTGTAGTATTCGATGAGATCAATTACTTGAGTTTGAGCGGGACTGAGGAGATGATAGGGAAGCTCAAGGACTATATGGAGAGCGGGAATTATGAGAGGGGGGCGAAGCAAGTATCGAGCGATTGCTCCCTCATCTTCATCGGGAACGTCGATAGGGCACCGAGCTCCCCTCATGATATAGATAGCTTCCTGCCCGGTTTCGCTAGGGACACAGCCCTTATGGATAGGATACATGGCATACTACCGGGATGGAAGCTCCCGAAGATAAGGAGCTCGCATGAGCACATAGCCAGGGGGAAGGGACTTGCCCTAGATCTCATATCGTATTGGTTACATGAGATGAGGAAGTTCGATGCCTCAACTATCGCTAGGAACTTCATGAAGTTCGGAAACGTCACTATAAGGGATGAGAGAGCTCTGATAAGGCTCGTCTCCGGGGCCATAAAGCTCATGTACCCAGATCTGAAGGTCAGGGAGAGGGAGACCGTGGAGAGGATAGTGGAAACTGCGATAGAGATGAGGAAGCTCGTCAGGGATTGGTTGAGGTTGAAACTACCTCATGAGTATCCAAACGAACTCGAGGTGGAGTTCAGATGGCGATCATACTGATACCTAAGAACTTGAGCATAGATTCCCTGAATTCCGAGGTCAAGAAGATCGGAATAGATCCCCATGAGGTCAAAGTTACGCTTAAATGGGCCTCAGTTGATTCCGGGATCCTCATCAACTGGCAAGTGAGTTACGTGAATAGATCCGGGAGGAGGGATTTCGTCCCTTATCTATATAAGAGCGGCAAGAGTCTCGTTTTGGGTTCTCCAAAGCCTAGTTTGGTCGATTTCAGGCCTTCAGACTACTTCAGCTTTGAACCAACTGGAGGAGTGGATATAGAGGTGAATAATGAGATATCTAAGGGGGAGGCTAGGGAATATCTACTGGATTCCCTCTCGGAGTCCATGAGGGTCCCCAAAAGTTCGATCAAGATATTGAACGCTGAAACCGTCCTCATAGTGAGGAAACTCAAGTACTCCTTGAAGGTAGGGGACCGAGAGGTCGGAGAGGTCGAGCTGGGCGATAAAATTAGGAGAGTTTCGTGGAATCCCATGAAATTGGAGGAGATAGAAGCTACCCTCTTGAGATCCCTCAAGAACTCAGATCGAGGGGCCGAGAGGAAGATTATATCGAGGTCATGGGACGCCCTATTCGATAAGACGAAGGCATCTAGTGACATAGAGATCCTGGCGAGAGGATCTGATGATGGTCATGCTGACTTCATAGTGAAGTTGGGCGATGAGCTCGAGCTCATCCGAGTCAACAGGTACTCGGGAGCGATAGAAGATAGGATGAAACTCCCGAGATTTGAGGAAGTGAGGAGAAACGTCATGAGGGAGATCTCGAGGATCACCTCCATAGATCCATCTAGGGTCGAGCTATCTATGGAGGATATCGCGAGCTCCTATAGAGTCGTGGAAAGGGATGATGAGATTCGCGTCAGCTTCATCATGACCCTAAAGATAAACTTCGTGGTGCTAAATATCTCATACGATACTTCCAGCGGTGAGGTGCATGTCCTAAGTAGGAAGGTCGATGAAGGTGCGTTGAAGCGTATATTGAATGCTGATGAGCTCGATTACGATATAGATGATTCCCTGCTTTACGTCAAATTGAGGAGAGGGGTCTCTTGGAAACTCTCGATCTTCAATCTGAATGATCCTAAGGAAGTCCCGGAGATATCGCTATTAGTGGATAGAGTGGCTTACGATCCTAAGAGCTCGGGCTATCTGCTCTTCTGTAAGTTCGAGGGCGAGGACGCATGTCTCTCCTTCCTCCTGAGGGGGGATGAGAGCATCCTCCTGGGGAGGGTATGCCTAGATGAGATCATAAGGAAGGCTGAGAAGATGCTATCTTCGAAATACAACTTGGAAGTGAGCTTGAGCTTGGATTTTGAGAGAGACCCTGGTGAGATCTTGAGGAAGATCAGACCCAAATCACTCTTAAGGGGAAAGAGGAAGGGGGTGAATGCTTTCATTCACTTAAATGGTGTGGACTCGATGAGGATGTTCCTATTCGTAGTTCACTACTCCCTAGAGGATGGTCTAGTGAAGATAGAGCCCAAGATCATGAAGGGGACCCCTGAGAGGATTGTTAAGGAGTACTTGGGGAGAGACGCCAAAGTAGTGGGCTATAAGTACGATCACCCGTGGCTTCAGGCTACTGTTAAGGATGAGAAGCAGCTGATTGACCTCAAGTTCGATCTGAAGGACCCTGCGCATCCAGTTCTAGTAGAGAGGAAGGTTAAGAAGGGGATTCTAGACCGCTTGATGGGCTCTCTCAATCGTTAAGCTTCCAGAGTATGCCCTCCTCCCCCGCTTCCGCATCGACTATGCCTCTCTCATAGAGCCTGGAGAGTAAGGACCTCACCGTCACTGAGGAAAGTATTATCGATCCTGGGGTCAGTTCAGCACCTCCCTCGCTCAATATCTTAGCTGATAAAACTTCAACGCTCATCTTCCTTCCCCTTAGAATCGATAAGACTTTCTCCCTTATCGATTCCATCGCCCTTATGTTCACCTCTAGGAGCTCTATCGCCCTCTTCCCCTCAACTATCGGCCCATGAGAGGGGACTATCTTCTCGAAGTCCCTCGCATTATCCCTCAAGAACTCTATAGTCTCAATAGCTGTCTCGAAATCCAGAAAGTACGGGATGACCACGCTTTTAATCAATTTATCGCCGAAGAAGGAGTCTGCTGCGTATAATATGCCCCTAGCTACGTAGCCCACTTGCCCGAATGTGTGACCCGGCAGTGGAATAGCTTCTATCCCATCCAAGCTGAAGGGCAGCCTGAAAGGGTTATCCACATTCAAGGGAACGGCCTCGACGTGGAATATCAAGTTCCAAGGGGCGTAGCCCCCGAATGTCGTAGCTTC
The DNA here is from genome assembly GCA_964519515.1 of uncultured Nitrososphaerota archaeon. Taxonomy (GTDB): domain Archaea; phylum Korarchaeota; class Korarchaeia; order Korarchaeales; family Korarchaeaceae; genus Korarchaeum. Next base: position 7,590 of record CAZFIJ010000013.1, on the reverse strand, counting down.
CCTCAGCTCAGGGGACTCTATGAAAGGAGTCTCTGAGAGGGGAGCGAAAGTCCCGAGCTCTGATCTCAAACCTCTAGCAGCTAGGATATGATCTGAGTGAGAATGAGTTATCATAACGGCTTTTATCTTCCCCTGAGCTTCTATCTCAGCTTTCCTCTCCTCAGAAGATCCGGGATCTATGACGTAGTGACCATCAGATGATGGGATGAAGAGCGTCGAGGGGCTCCCCGGCAGGACATAAATTTTATTACCCAATCCTCTCAGCATGAGCTCCCATGCATACAGAGTTAAAAAATCTTCTTAAAATTGGGGGCCCACTCTCACCTTAGGTTCCTCGAGTCCCTTCCTCTCTATGAACGTCCATGAGAAGCTCTTCCCCCTCATCCTAGCTATTATGACGTCGAAGAAGCACTTCAACATCAATATTTCGTGAAACTGTTTGTAACCTATTGCGAACAATGGGAGCAATATTAGTGAGATATCCTTCTCCTCAGCCAATTGGAGAGTAATTAGATTTATTAATATCTGCAACGTGGAGAAAAGAATTATCTGAATGGTTAAGGGCCATATGAGGCCCCTCAGGATAGCTAGAGCTATGGATATTATCGATAGGAAGTCTATCAGAGGTATTATCAAGTTGTTCATCAGTATCAGTGAGAAGTCGAGCATAGTTGTCCCTGAGAGGGAGAATACATCTCTATGTTTAATTAACACTTCATAAGCCCCTCTATACCACCTCAACCTCTGTCTATACAAGCTCTTCAACTTCTCAGGGGCCTCAGTGAAAGCTAAAGCATATGAACTCGCTTGAACGACCCTTCCGGACTTCAGGGCCTTTAAAGTCACGTCGAAATCCTCTGTCAAAGTATCGGCATCATAGAAGCCAGTGCTTTCTAAGACTTGCCTTCTGAATGCCCCAAGAGCTCCAGATATTATTGGAACAGCTCCTAATACACTCAATCCTTTCCTGAATAAGTGGAAAGTAGCTATGTATTCTATCGCCTGTAGTTTCGTCAACAAGTTCACTTTATTCCTCACCATGACATTACCAGCTACAGCAGATACTCTAGGATCTTGAAACTTTCTCACGAGCTCCTTTATCGCATCCCTGCTTATTATAGTGTCCGCATCCATTAAGACTATAATATCGCCTCTCGCGAACCTCAAGCCGAAGTTGAGGGCTCTGGCCTTCCCCCTACCTCCTAACTCCCTCCTGAGGACCTTGACTCTGGGTCCCTGATAGATAGATGCTATCTCAAGCGTCCTATCTGTAGATCCGTCATCCACTACGACTACCTCCTTGGGCTCGTAATCCGACTCAAGGACGGACCTTATCGTGGACCCTATAACTTTCTCTTCATTCCTAGCTGGGATTATCACGCTCACGAAGGGCCTGTAGAGTAAGGGTTTCTTCGCTTCTAATTCCTCTATCCTCTTATAATAGACAGCTAGGGGCACTAAGAGGAGGTAATGCCAAGATATCAAAGTGAAACCGAAGGATATTATCCCATAGAGGATCGTCTCAAAGATGCTGAGGCTCTCCAGAGAGGCTACTAAAGCTAAAGAGATAGGGACTATTACGAGGAGGGAGAAGATAGCGTCCCCTCCTAAGAGCTTGCTATCCCTCGATGTGAAGGCTTGAGCTGAGAAATAGATAGCGAAGATCAGGGCGAAAGCATACGCTAGGAATGTGTGCATTCCACCTATGAAGAGAGGCATCACTGAGATATTCAGGAAGATCAGGAATAAGGTGAGATATAACTTCCTCAACTTTCGCCCCCTCTACGGGAGGAGAGCAGCACTTCCCCTATCCTCCCTATCAGACCCTCATCCTCTAGCTCGAGGACCCTAACGCCCAACCTACTCGCTTTCGCCTCCACGAGACTATCCTTCACTTGCGTCACTAATATCTTCTCCCTCGCTCCCACATCTAAGGATTTAGCGAAGAATGAGAGCAATTTCTCATCGTCAACAGGGCCTCTGACGAAATCTAATACCGCTATTAGCTCATCGGGTCCTTCCCATACAGCGATCGTGAAATCGTACTCAGCCCCTGATCTCCCCTTAACCTTAACTCTAGGACCCTCGACTCTATACCCTATATCAGCTACCCTCCTGATGACCTCGAAGATCTTCCCGCTCATAGGATCTCTGTCTAAGGCCTCCCTAACTACCAGATACCTGTGGATCTCCCTAGGAATGAGCTCTATCGTCGAGCTCTCATGACCGCACTTCAGGCATTTATATGAATATAAGGGGACGGAGAAGACCCCCTTGCACGATGCACAACTGTAAATATCTGCTACTCTGATATGATCTACCCCGAGGGCCTTCAGCTCCTTCCCGCACTTCGGGCATACCTGCCTCCCACCCGGGCCCATGAACTCCTCAGCTAACCCAGAGTAACCGCAGCTCAAGTGCTCCACGACTATACCCCTTGAGAACTTGATTGAGCCACAATAAGGGCACTTAGCCCTCAAAAGGAAGATTTCAGAGCCACAATTCGGGCAACTAGCAACTACATCGTGTAATTCCTTCTTAAGGTATCCTCTCTCATGTAAATCCTCTAGAGCCTCCTCTAACCCCTCCATCAAGCTGTAATTGTAGCCCTTGAGGGGATCTAAGCTGGGCCTTATCTCATCTAAAGCTCCGTTAATTATGAGATCGATGAGCCTCAAGGCCCTCTCATGCATAGGATCACCTCAACTCTCGAGGACCTCACTCTTCTCTTTCCCTCTCAGTAAGGTATAGAGTTTATTCAATGCCTCATCTAAGTTCGATGCCTCTACTATCTCTATATTCAAGCTCTTAGCTAGGGTCTTCGCCTCTCGAGTCGCCCTAGGTATAGCTATGAGCACGCCTCCCTTAGCTGATATATCGAAGAGCTTCCCGAATAGAGCTAGGACTTTCTCCTCCCCCACGCCCTCGCTAGATTCTACTACGTCTATGAAGCGTTCGGAGTCCCCTCCCTTAACGGAGAGCGAGAACCTCTGAGTCAAGCCTGAAGCACCTATTACTTCGCTAGGATGCTTGACTTCCATCCCCCTCCTCCCTAGACCCTCTGATATCGCTCTCTCAAGGGAGGGCTTGAGCAACCTCTCCTCGATCACTTCATACCTAAATAGGGGCTTCAAATCCAGCTCACTCTCATCCATAGACTCCCCGCAATCGGAACAGATGAAGAGGAGCTTGGGGGAGATAGATACCTTCTTACAGTTCTCACAATATATTACCTTCTGATACTTATTGTAATCGACTCCTATAGCCCTCAAGGGCTTACCGCAATTCGGGCACCTCAGGAGCTCTCCTGTTGAGAACACATCTGAGGGGGCGATGAAATTGCAAGTTAAGTGATGAATCGCCTCTACCCTCCTTACATTCGGTGAGTCGCAGATAGGGCATAGGAGCCTCGGGATCAGCTTGTGGGAGCCGCAATTCGGGCAAACTAGTATAGTCCCTACTCTAGTCCCCCTAAGTATGCCTTTCCTCTCGAGTTCAATCAAAATATCATTTAAATCAGGGAAATCCTCACGAGAAACCCCGAGAGATTCATAATAACTTACCCCATAATCGTAATCAAGTCTAGGCTCTATCTCCCTCACTCCCTTCTTTAGGAGCAGATCTATGAGCATATCTGCAGAGTTCGATACCATCCAATTTTATGGAGCCCCTATTTCAAATAAAGGTTGCGAATGAAAGAAGCATCTTTTCATCTCCGAGAGTTCCGAAGGGTATCGTGAAAAATCTAAATAAATACAGCTATAACTATCCCGAATGTTATTAATAGAGTACCAAGAATCTCATTTTTATTCAATTTATTTCCACTCAAGATAGAGACTATTTGAGAGACAGGGGGGCCTAGAGCTGTAGTCAAGGAGGCTATCGCTACACCTAGCTCCCTGACAGCGTAGAAGTAGAGCGGCAGGGATACTCCGATCCCCAACATCCCTCCTAAAGCGGCTTTCCCCTGTCCTCTCACTTTAGGGCTCGGGAGGGAGAGCACCAAATAGAGAGAAGCTATTATCATAGAGTTCCAAGTCGCTAAAGTTATCTCGCTGACGTAATTCAGGGCTTGTCTAGCTGCTATAGGGCTGAGGGTCCAACCCATAGATGCTATGAGGCTCAGAGCGACTCCCTTGACCTTCCACTCCCCAGAGCCCCTAGAGATGAGCCATATCCCTAGGAACGCGAGAGCAGCCCCTAGTAAGACGAGAGGTGAGAAGGGCTCTCCTATCATGATGCTCGGGAGTATAGCAGACCAGATGAGGTATGTGAAACCTATGGGTGTGGCTTTACTCGGCCCTATGATAGCTATAGATCTCAAGAATGAGTAATCAGCTATACCAGTGCCGAGAGCTGCGTTCAGGATTATGTAAATCATCGCTACTTGAGAGGGCAACTGGAAGCTGCTTAAGTACATGAGGAGGAGTACCGATAGAGCTCCTAATGACTTCCAGAAATTGGCTCTAGCCGATCCTCCCTCTCTAGATGCTTGAGCGTATAAGCTGGGGGTTATGCCCCAGACGCATCCCGCGAATATAGCTGCAGCTAAAGCTAGCAAGCGATCCCCGAGCGTAATGGTAATATTAAATAAATGGTAGATGGGCTATGCGTACTTCCAGGATATCCGGGTTCTACAATCTCCCGATGGATGAGAGGCTCAAAATAGTTAAGGAATTCGCTGGCCTGACTGATGAAGAGGTAGAAGTGTTGAGGGAGGGTAAGCTCCCTAAGGAAGTCGCTGATCATATGATAGAGAACGTCGTAGGCCTTTACTCCCTCCCCTTCGCTGTAGCGACTAACTTCTTGATAAACGGGAGGGATTACTTAATCCCTATGGTGATAGAGGAGCCTAGTGTAGTCGCTGCCGCTAGCAATGCAGCTAAGATGGCTAGAGATTCTGGAGGCTTCGAAGCTGAGGCTACTGATTCCATAATGATATCTCAGATACAAGTGGTCAAGGTCCCGAATTTAGAGGAAGCTATAAAGAGCGTAATGGCTGAGAGGGATAAGTTGATAGCTGCCGCAAATGAGATGGATCCCCTATTGACTAAGTTGGGGGGAGGGGCTAGGGATATAGAGGTCAGAGTAGTAGGCACTGAAGCCGGGCCCATGTTGATAGTCCACCTCTTAGTGGATACTCTAGATGCGATGGGGGCTAATACTGTGAATACGATGGCTGAGGGCTTAGCCCCCACTATAGAGAGGTTGACAGGAGGGAAAGTCTACTTAAGGATAATATCGAATTTAGCGGATAGGAGGCTGGCTAGAGCTAAGGCTAAGTTCTCTAAGGAAGCTATAGGAGGGGAGGAAGTCGTCGAGGGGATAATGTGGGCCTATAGATTCGCTAAGCACGATCCTTATAGAGCTGCGACCCACAATAAGGGGATAATGAACGGTATAATAGCTGTAGCTCTAGCTACTGGTCAAGATACTAGGGCTTTAGAGGCTGGAGCTCATAGTTACGCTGCTAGGAGCGGGAAGTACACTACCCTCACTAATTACTGGGTAGATGATAACGGAGATCTCTGGGGGAGCATAGAGCTTCCCTTAGCAGTGGGGACAGTTGGAGGCGTCGTCAGAGTCCACCCCATAGCTAAGATAGCCCTTAAGATATTGGGAGTCGAGAGAGCGAGGGAATTAGCTATGGTCATGGCTTCAGTAGGCTTAGCTCAGAACTTCGCAGCTCTGAGGGCTCTAGCTACTGAGGGGATACAAGCTGGCCACATGAAACTTCATGCGAGGAATATAGCGATGTCAGTCGGCGCTTCGCCCAGCGAAGTGGATGAAGTAGTCGAGAGGATGATAAGGGAGAGGAAGATAAACGTCGAGAGGGCTAAGCAGATACTGGAGGAGATGAGGAGTGGGAAGGAAGCTTGAGATATTCTTATTGGAGATGCCCCTAGTAGCTCCGTTCGAGATAAGCTCTGGAGTGAGCGAGAGGAGGCAGTGCGTGATAGTGAGGCTAGAGGAAGACGGCTTAGTGGGATGGGGGGAGGCTCCAGCTGATTCCCAACCTTTTTACTCATATGAGACATCTGAGACAGCTTTCTATGTGATAAAGGAATTCCTATCGAAGCCCCTCATAGAGGCAAAGGATCCTAACGATTTCCTGAGTAGAGTGAGGAATATTAGGGGTCATCAGATGGCGAAAGCTGGTGCTGAGATGGCTCTATGGGATTTAGAAGCTAAGAAAGCTTCTATTCCGTTGTGGAAGCTATTGGGTGGTGTGAGGGAGGAGATAGAGAGTGGTGTGAGTGTGGGGATACAGAGGAGCGTGAGCGAGCTCCTAAGAGTGGTATCCTCTTACCTGAGTGAGGGATACAGTAGGATAAAACTGAAGATAAAGCCGGGATGGGATAAGGATGTCGTTGGGGCTGTTAGAAAGGATTATCCAGATATAAAACTTCAAGTTGATGCTAACGCAGCTTATAAACTTCAGGACTGGCCCTCCCTCAAAGAGCTAGATAAATATGAGCTTTTGATGATAGAACAGCCCTTGGATTTCGATGATCTAGTAGATCACTCCATCCTCGCTAAGATGCTGAGGACACCTATATGCTTGGATGAATCTATAAAGAAGCCTGAAGACTCTTACAAAGCTTATAGGCTGGGTAGTTGCTCCATAATAAACTTGAAGCCAGCCAGAGTGGGAGGCCTCCTCAACTCTAAGATAATTCATGACTTCTGCGAGAGCGTCGGCATGCCCATCTGGATAGGGGGTATGCTGGAGACGGGGATAGGGAGAGGGCATTTAGTAGCTGCAGCTACTCTTCCGGACGTCAAGTTCCCTAACGATATATCAGCTAGCAGTAGGTATTATGAGGAGGACATAGTTGAACCTCCATGGGAGCTGACATCGAGAGGGACTATAAGAGTTCCTGAAGCTCCCGGAATAGGAGTGGAAGTTTTAGAAGAGAAATTGAGGAGATTTTCCCTCAAATCATGGTCTAGCTCTTGATGAAATCTGAGATACCTGAGGTGATCATATCAGCTGCCGTCGCAGCTACTATTATGGCCATGAACCTGCTCAAACCCCTCAACCCGTTGACCCCTAAAATTTTCCTGAGCTTTTCGGAGTTCCTGAGTATGAGGTAGCTCGCTATCGTGACTAAAGCTGAAGCTAGTATGAGGATGAGGGAGGAGCATAAGTAACCGTAAGTCCTTGAGTACTTACTGGATAGGAGTAGTATCGTTGTCATAGTCCCGGGGCCCACTAAGAGAGGAGTGGATAACGGTACTATAGCTAGCTCTTCCTCCTCGACGCTCTTAGTCCTGGGCATCCCCTGAAGCATATCGACTGCTAGCACCATCAATATGACGCCTCCCCCTATCTTGAGTCCTCTCACACTTATTCCCATCAAATTGAGGATCAGATCTCCAGCTAGCGAGAATATGGACATCATGATGAATATAGCTATGGAGACGACTCCCACTATCCTCCTCACTTCGCTCTCATCCCTGCCCTCAGTCAGGGAGAGGAAGAGGGGTATCACGCTTATCGGGTTCAGTATCGCGAATATCTGGATGGCTGAGATACCGATCTCCTCCAGGCACATAGGATGATCGGTCACGCTAAGATATTAGCGG
>CAZFIJ010000012.1:0-5804 GCA_964519515.1 uncultured Nitrososphaerota archaeon | reverse complement strand
CCGCGTGAGTACGTCATATGCCGTCAGTGCATCGTGGGGTGGGAGCGCACGGGGAAGGAGCCATTTAACGCTAGGAGCTTCAGGAAGTTCATGGAGAGCAAAGAGATGGAGTACTTCAGGAGGAAAGGGGCTAAGATAGTGGTAGGGGGGCCAGCAGCATGGCAATGGCTCTACAAACCTGAGTTGATAGAGAGGTGGGGGGTCACTACGGTAATAGATGGGGAGGGCGAGAGAGTAATAGTTGATGTCGTGGAGAGGATATTGAATGGGGAAGAGCCGCCCAAACTAATACAAGTCGGAATGGATGAAGTCCCTTCGCTAGATGAGATACCTCTTATAAAGAAACCATCAGTGAACGGGCTCGTTGAGATCTCTAGGGGATGCCCCAGGGGATGTAGATTCTGCTCAGTCACCCTCAGGCCTCTGAGGCATTACACTCTAGATATGATCTCCAGAGAGATAGATGTCAACTTGAGAGGAGGGATAAAGGGAGCGATACTACACTCAGATGACGTCCTCCTCTACGGTTCTAGTAGTGTTTACCCAGATGAGATAGCCCTGTTGAAACTCCATGAACTCGTCAAGAGTAAGGGAGTTAATATAGCCTGGAGTCACTTCAGCCTCTCAGCAGTGAAATACTCTGAGGAGAAATTCAAGTTGATGAGTAAGATAAGCGAGATGTTCGGTGATTACTACAAGGGAGTTGAAGTCGGGATAGAGACGGGGAGCGTGAGATTAGCTGAGAGGATAATGCCAGCTAAAGCTCTTCCATATAGTGTGAAAGATTGGAGGAATATAGTTATAGATGCTTTCTCAATAATGCATGATGCTAAGATAGTTCCAGCAGCTACTCTGATAACTGGGATCCCTGAGGAGAGGCCGGAGGATACTATAGCCTCTGTAGAGCTAGTTGAAGATCTGAAGGATTTCAGGAGCTTGATAGTCCCGATGTACTTCGTCCCAATGGGATTGCTGAGGGGGGAGAGTTGGTATAAGAGGGAGCCCACTGAGGAGCAGCTTGAACTCATGAGAGTCTGCCTCAGGCATGATATTAGGTGGCTCGATGACATCTTCAGTTGGTACGCTAAGGACTTGAACCCTCTAGTCAGGAGGCTCATCTCATTGTTCATCTCGATGGTTAAAAGGATATCGAGAGGCTTCATAGAGATAGCTCAAGCCCCAGAGCTCTGAAATTTATATATCTTCGATCCCATCAACATGCTGTTCGGTATCATCACTACGCTCTTATCGTCCCTCTCGATGACAGTGAACATCGTGCTTATGTCCTTGACGACCCCACTTTCATTGGATACCGTTATCCTATCCCCTATCGAGATAGGCCTCGTGACTAGTACTATCAGGCCGGCGACCCCTTGACCTATTATCTGCTGGCTAGCTTGTCCTATGACGATGCCCATGAACCCACCTAATGCTACACCAGCGGCTCCACCAGCGACACCTCCAGCTATGCCCGAGAGGAGGGATCCCACCCCAATTATCCTTACTATGCCCCTCACAGCGCCAGCTGTCCCCTCCTCGTACTTCAGCCTAGTCGACCAGTACGCGAAGTCAGAGAGGGAGCGTACTATCATGTACCCGAGGGAGAGCGTTATACCGATGGAGATGTATGTATAATATTTTTCAAGGGTCTCACTAATCTCTGGAAATATAGATGGTATCGTGATGAAAACAATAGAATTTACCAGAAAGTATAGGAACGTCCATAAGAAGATAGAGGCTATGCTCCTCCTCAATCCCCCCATGCGATCACCAGCTCAATGCTAGGTACTTTAATTTAGCTATAGGTCATCTCACTGAGAGCATATGATCCTCGAGCTTAAACTCCAGAATCTGAGGACGGCTTTTCATGAAATTAGATCGTGAAGAAAGCTCTCTTACGTTTCACGTTAAAATTCGATGAGTTTATGAAACTGAGATGGGGCTCCACTTCCATGGGGCTAAGGTTCTAGGAACTTCCACTCATTTATCCCCGTGAAACCGCTCAGGACACTAGCTATCCTAAAGTTGAGGCTCTCAGGAGTATCAGGATACTCTATCCAGCATGTCTTAATGACCTTCTTGACCTCCTCGAGCATCTCTCTGTCTCTACTATTCGTGTTAATCGAGAAGCCCGTATTCGTGACTTTCCCCCTCTCATCCATATTATAGAGTAAGTTCACTAAGAGGTAGCTCTCATTCTCTTGTACTTTATTCATATCCCCTATATAATTTTCCCCCCATTTTATCTTGCTCCTCGGAGTCACGATGAAGCCCCTCCCGGAGCTCCACTTATACAGGAGGTCGAGCCTGTAGGTCCCCAAGATCCTCCCTCTTGCGTTAGCTCGAGGATAAATAAAAGATTTTCAGTCAAGAAATTTGATGCTTAGTATTCAGCGTCATTCCTCCAGCAGAGAACATCCGAGTGAGCGAATCCTGATAGTGAGAGGGCCTTAGGAGATCCTCACCGAAGTTCGTCATTGAATTCCCCTTAATCTCGGGAGAGCGTCCTCCTTGAGGAAGGGCAGCCTCGATCTCGATATCAAGATGGGAGATCTCATCCCCTCCAAGTACCTCAAAGCTATGGCCTTACCGAAGCTCGTAAGGACGAACACAGGTATGTGGATCCCGAGCTGGATGAGAGCTTTAGGCCCTATCCTCTCTATCACAACTCTGGATGCGCTAGCGCAAACTATATCCGCTTTCTCGAGGTGAGGGATATCCTCCTCCCTCACTAACGTATTGCAAGTCGAAAATATAGCTAATTTCACTGACTCTATAGCCCTGAGCTCCTCTATCTCGTGAGCCATAGGCCCTATCACAGTGACAGCTATCCTCTTGAACCCCATCTCAATAGCCTTCCTGACGGCAGCTACTTGATCTATCCTAGGATCACCTAGCGTTACTCCCCCCATCTCCCTTATCCTCTCTATCACCTCTGGAATAGGAGTTGTCTTGAGGAGCCCATTCATCCTAGCCCCGATCCCCTGCACTAACTTAGGGTTCCAAGTTATGACAGAGCCAGCACCATCGCACACTATGACTGCGCAATCTATCAGATCCCCCATCACAGAGCTTATCATCTCCGAGCTCCCGAATGGGACAACTAGATCGCTTTCAAGGGATCTATGAGGGCAGAAGAACCCGAATTCCCTTATCTTATCCTCCAAAATTCTTTTCACTGCTTCCCTATCTATATTCTCGATCTTGTAAACCGCTCTGACGTAAGGGCAGCTCGAGACAGCTGGGTCCGTGAGTACTTCGACTTCGCACCCCCTCACTAATACTCTAGCCCCCCTACAGAGTAGCTCGTGCATGTTATCACCCTAGATTCGAGAAGAATGAGATAGCTAGTGGTGTAATTAACGTTAGCACAAGCCCGGATGTGAAGGACCTGACCCCGCTCTCAGGACCGCAAGCATCGATTACGAAGGGGAGTAATGTGTCCATTGAGGCAGCGCCTCCGCATGCTATTAAAGCGTTACATCCGATCTTCGATATAGCTCTATAGAAGATGAGGGAGATCAGCTCCCTGAGGAGGTTCGAGAGGAACGCTAGAGCCCCTGCGTGAGCTCCTAGTAAGTTAGTGACTAAGGGTCCCGCTAAAGTGTACCAACCGAAGCCAGCTGCTACGCTGAGCGTGACCTTCAGGGGGAGCCCTATGAGAGGGGAAATCAGAGGGGCAGCTGTGAGAGTCCCGATGGAAGTGATCAAAGGCAGTGAGAGGTCATCCCTCCCTATCCTGACCCTCTCGGTCCCTATTGAGATGCCTATGAGGAAGAGCATGAGGTAGAGGAGGTAGCTAACTAACTCCCTAGCGAAAGCTATCTTGAGCTGGTAACCGATGATCATGCCTAAGGAGAGTAAAGTTATAGGCGCGATAGAGTGCCTCATCATCTCAACCTCTTGAGGAGGTAGAGAGCTATCATGCTGCCGAGAATAGTAGAGAGGGCGATCGCTAATGATTGAATTATCATCTCAGGTAAAGCAGAGAGGTTCTCCCCTCCTATCTCGAGGCCTATGAGGAATATGAGGGAGTAAGCTAAGGGACGGAGGACACGTTCGGTGGGGAACTTTAAGAATCTCGACATCAGCAGACCAGCTGCTAGACAGAGGATCGGTTCGAGCATGAGGATCTCTGGAGCCTCAGATATAAATCGTTAACAGTTAGCTTACTGAACCTAAAGTTTAATAAATTTTAATAACTACGTTAGATACGGGATTTGCATGGAGTACAAGGATGTCGAGGTAAGGGCCTCGGGGAGGAGGATATCCCCCACCTTGAGCAAGGTCACGTGCGGAAACTTCGAGATATCAATTGATAAGCTCGGCGGAGAAGCCCCTAGCCCACTGGATCTAGTTCTAGCTTCATTGATAGGTTGCTTGAACATAACAGCTACGTTAGTAGCTAATGATATGGGGATAGAGATAGAAGACGCTACTTTCGAAGCTATCGGCACCTTCAATCCATCGGTCTTCTACGGCAAGGAGGGGCAGAGAGCGGGATATAAGGAGATAAAGCTCTTATTCCGTGTGAAGAGCGATGCTGATGATGAGAAGCTGAGGGAGTTCATCAAGAGAGTTGAGGAGAGGTGTCCAGTGAGCGATAACATAGCTAATATCACTCCATTGATTGTAGAAGTGGAGAGGATTTGATGACATCCGCTGGGTAGATCGATATGATCGTGGATCTAGAGGATAGGAAGGAGCTAGGGAGAACGGGTGAGAGGATATCGGCAATAGGAATCGGAACTTGGGGGATTAAAGATAAGGAAAGCGCTAGGAAGGCCTTGAGAAGGGCTATAGAGCTGGGATTGAATCAGATAGATACAGCGGAGATGTACTCAACTGAGGGGCTCGTCGGAGAAGTTTCTAGGGAGTTCGGTAGGGATGAAGTATTCGTGACGACTAAGCTGCTGCCTAAACACTTCACGAGTGAGGATAGCGTCATTAAAGCAGCTAGAGATAGCTTGAGGAGGTTGGGCTTAGATAGGGCTGATCTCATCTTGATACATTGGCCGAACGAGAGAGTGAGCATAAAAGAGCAAGTCAAGTATCTAGAGAGATTAGCTGAGATGGGGATTTGTAGGCACATAGGAGTGAGCAATTTCGATGTTAGGGAACTGGAGGAGGCGATCTCATCGACTAAAAAGTTCGAGATAGTCGTAAACCAGGTCAAGTACAGTCCCATCGATAGGAGGGTGGAGAGAGATCTCCTCCCATTCTGCATAGAGCATGGGATAACTATACAAGCTTATACACCATTAGAGGGAGGGAATGTGATTAAAAATAAAATTTTAAGAGATTTAGCGGGGAAATATGGGAAGACTCCCATCCAGATAGCTCTGAATTACTTAATATCTCACGAGAGAGTTACAGCGATCCCGAAAACGGAAAGGGAGGAGAGAGTCGAGGAGTTCAAGGGAGCTCTGGGATGGAGGCTCAGTATCGAAGATATCCTAGCGATTCATTGAGGAGCTCGAGTTCCTCAAGAGTGTTTATATTGAGGAAGCTCCTGAGTTCTGGATCCACTTCCCTTATCTCATCTATCGGGACGTATACGATATCCATCGATTCTAACGCACACCTGACCCTCAGATCCAGCTTATTCCAGCAATTTAGGACGCTCTTCCTAAATTCATCCGTTTTGTACACCGCTAATAGGGGCTCTGTCCTCCCGTCCTCCCAGATGGGGACGGCCCCTCCCCTCCCCCCCCCCTCCCCCCGGCGTAGTCTCATGAGGTCGGGGTGGGCCGGGGGGGGGGCCCCGGGGGGTAGCCGCCCCAAGCCGGCTCCATCTTCGTCTC
>CAZFIJ010000011.1:0-7091 GCA_964519515.1 uncultured Nitrososphaerota archaeon | reverse complement strand
ATTATCCCGAAGGACTCCCTCTCTATCACTACCACTGGCTTAGCTTTGAGGTGTATCAAGGCTTTAGTTATAGAGGCGGCGCCTAAGGGCCCATCGGTCTCCTGCATCATATCTGGGAGCACTCTGAAGCCAGTAGTTATTATCGCTGTATCGCCCTCCTTCAACTTCTCCCTAATCGAATCAGCTGCACTTAATGTGAGAGGCTTCCCCGATTGAGATCTCGCTGCTTCATATAACTTGTATATGACGCCTCTACCGCTCACATCTATCGTGATCAACCTATCTATGCCCTCGCAGACTTGCTCAAAGCTCATAAGATTTCAACCGCTCATAGGATTTAAGATTAACTCGTAAAATTTTAAACTATATCCTCACGGCCTCATATGAGAAGGATATCGACCTATTGAGGACGGGGTCCTTGAGCGATATCTTATACCTCTTACCGAACCTCAGAGTACCGTCCTTCCACTTTATCGAGCCGGAGAAGATGATGCAATCCTCATCGCAGATCTCTAGAAGCTTCTCAGGGTGGATTATCGATGATACTCTCGATTCTTGAGCTATCGAACCATCTACTTCCATAGAGAGGGTCAACTCATCCCAATGGTCCCTCACGTCATCATAACTCCAGAGGATCGGGGCCACTACCTTAGGGTAGAGGAGCTTGGATAAGTGAACGTTGATCCTCTCCACTTCTCTATCAGTGTGATCGCTCCCTACAGTCACGTAAGAGGGCTCTCCCCTCTCGACGAAGAGGACGTACTCTACCTCACCGTTAGTCCTATCGCTCAGGACTTGTATCGAACTAGAGGAGCGGAGGAGATCAACGGGAACGGGGAAGAAAGAGGGGACCCTATCGGGCTCAGGGATCCCGAGTCTCTTCAACTCCTCTATGTGGGAGAGTACTTCATCCCTATCCCTCCCAGTCCATCCCCCTAATATCACTCTCCTTATCTGGAGATCTAGATGCTCTACCTCCCCATCCGGATGCATCAAGATGAAGCGCATATTGAAGGAGGAAGGCTTTTCAATTTATCCTTTCCATGAGCTAGGTGAGACCTTGAGGATAAGCGTCCCTTACGGAAAGGAGCTAATTCAGTTCGATATCCCGGAATCGAAGTTAATGGGGGTCTTCGAGATAGAGGAGCCTCAAGTGACTGGAGATGTAGTAGAGGAGGCTTTGAGGGATCCGATAGGGGAGAGACTAGAGGATCGAGGTGCTGAGAGAGTGCTCATCGCAGTCAATGATGCTACGAGGCTCACTCCGACTCCTATGATACTAGATCGCGTATTGAGGAGAGTGAGAGGGGAAGTGAGAGTGATAGTGGCGACTGGCTCGCATAGGGCGCCTACTGAGGAGGAGTATCGCGATGTCATACTGGGGCACCATTACGATAACTTGAGGGGGAGGACGATAGCTCACGATGCTAAGAGGAGCGAGTTCCTGAACTTAGGGGAGACTAGCAGGGGGACTCCGATCTTAGTCAATAAGGAGGTATTCGAGAGCGATCTCTTAATTACGATAAGCTCTGTCGAGCCCCATTACTTCGCTGGCTACAGCGGGGGGAGGAAGATGTTCGCCCCCGGCCTCTGTATGTACGAGACGATAGAGAAGAACCATAGGATGGCTTTACTGCCCGAGTCAGCCTTGGGGAAGCTCAATGGTAATCCAGTGCATGAGGACCTAGAGGAGATAGCTAAAGCTATAGCTGAGAGAGTCGATATATTCTCGGTGAATACAGCGATAAGTGGAGATGGCAGAGTATGGGCTGCGAGAGCTGGGGATCCTTTCGAGTCCTTCTACTCTATAGTCAGGGAGGTGGAACGCTATTACTCGATCTACCTCCCGAGGGAAGCTGAGATAGTAGTAGCTGTAGCCCCCGGGCAGATGGGGATAGATCTCTATCAAGCGCAGAAAGCTCTAGAGGCCGCTAAGTTAGTGACTGAGGAGGGAGGCGTGATAATATTAGTAGCTCCCTGTTGGGACGGCATAGGCCCCAGGAACTTCTACGATCTCCTCACGAGTGGAACTAGGGAGGAAGTGAGGAGGAGGATATGGGAGGATTACAAATTGGGTTATCATAAGGCAGCTAAGTTCTTAGATGTCCTGGAGAGGTTCCAAGTATATGCAGTCACCGAGCTAGATGGGGAAGTGCTGATGAAGATAGGGATAAAGCCCTTCAGGGACTTGCAGAAAGCTCTGAATGAAGCTCTATCTAATGTGAGCGGGGAAGTGGCTGTGCTCCCCGAGGCCAGCGTATGCATCCCCAGATTAGAGAGCTGAGAGTAAGTAGAGCCATAAGTTGAGGTACAATGGGGCTGATATAGAGGTCAGGGCTATCTGAGCTACTACTTCCTCCTTATAGAACTCATACTCATTGCTGAATACACCTAAGAAGATAGCTACTGGCATAGCGCTCATGATCACGAGGACGTTGAGCTCTATGACCTCCAAACGGAGGATAGAACCTATTATCATCGAGAAAGCCGGGGATATGAAAGTCTTCAAGAGGAAAAGGGATATCTTAGATTTCATAATGGAATTAAAGCTTGGGATCGAGGCTCCTATAGATATCAGAGCTAGAGGGGATGCTGTCGCAGCTAAGGAATCTAGGAAGAGTGAGATAGGTTGAGGGAAGCTCAAGTCGAGGGTAGATGCCGCTAACCCGAGGACCACTGAGATCAAGAGGGGGTTCCTCAGGGCTTTGATGGCGGAACTGCCTCTCTTGAGGCTCTCGAGCATCGGTATCCCTATGAAGGAGGCGAAGAGGAAAGTGAGGACCCATAAAAATATGGAGAGTTGAAGGGGCCTCCCCTGCCCAAAGGCTAAGCTTACAAATGGTATCCCGAAGAAGCCAGTGTTCCCGAAGTTCGCTATGAGTATCAGAAGGTATGTCTTCTCCCTTTCCCATCTTAAGAGCTTCGAGAGGAGGAATATCGAGAGGGAGAGTGAGGCCATGGATAATGCGTAGGAGAGAGATGCCCTGAGGAAGCCCATATCTAACTGTACCTTTGAGATGCTCGTGAAAGCTAAAGCAGGCATTCCGACATACATCACGTACTTGAAGATGACGTTCTCCTCCCCTCTTCTCAAGAGATTCGTGCTCATGAGGGAGTAGCCTAAGAGGAGTGAGAGGAGGACGTACGATGTGGCAGTCAATGAGTTTACGGTCTCCACACGTTGGGCTCTTAAGTAAAAAATATAATCTTATGGGAGGGGCTCCTCGTTCCTCCAGAGGCCGTGTATGTTACAGTAACTGAAGGCTATCAGCTTCCCATTCTTCTTAGTCTTGAAAGTGAAGTGAGCTATTGGCTCAGTGTAAACTGTGCTCGTGTTAGGTCCCTGAGTGGACTCCCCGTGGGCGTTGAAATCCGCCTTCCCTATCTCAAAGGGATAGTTCTCACCATCTGGCCAGAAGTAGAGGGAGATCCACCTTATGTGGTGTTCAGTGGTATTCGGATGGGGTATCTCCTTCCCAACGCTAACCCTCACGGTGACTTGATCATCCTTCCTCTCTACTATCTCTATCACTGGCACGTGCTTCTCTGTCTTCCAATCTTGGGTCCTGAACATCTCCATGATCTCGCCCCTATGCTCAGAGTTGCACAAAAATTAAATCTTTGGTTCATCTTCCGAACAGGAGTAGTCAGAGTGCTAAGACTGCGGGCTGGAGATACGATTAGCGGTATCGCCTTAGAACTTAGATTAGTTGATAACAGAAGTGAAAAGCTCCCAAATTGAACATTTCTAACGCTTTTTCAGACGCTGATGGACCATTCAATTTTTTAATATCTCACTGCTTAGGGGGGTGTGGATACTCTGCTCACGTCCATCAGCTTGGCCTTGGATTGCTTCTCAGTATCTATCTCAAACTCCGCTTGCCTTAATGATTTGAAGAAGAGAGATGCGCTCACTTACGCGGCATCCTTCGGCTTCTTCCAATCTCTCATGCTCCTATTGGGCTACTCCTTCGGGCTCCTCTTAGCACAGCAGATACAGGCTTTCGATCACTGGATAGCTTTCCTACTCCTCCTATTCGCTGGGGTGAATATGATGAGAGGGAATGAGATAAGATCAGCTATGCTACTCATCCTATCGATAGCTACTAGTATAGACGCCCTATCCGTCGGGATAGCTCTCTCCCTCTTGGGTTTCGAGGCAATCACACCCTCCCTCATAGCTGGAGGCTCATCCTTCTCGCTCACGTTAGCTGGCTACTGCTTGGGCTCGAGGTTGAGGTGGATGGGGGATAGATCCGAGAAAGTAGGGGGGATGATACTAATAGCTATAGGAGTGAAGATCTTGATAGAGCATACAGTGGGATGATCTTAAAGATATCTTAAAATATCAAAGTCCTCAGGAGGGGCCCAGGACATACTCTATAGATACTCTCACGTTCATTCCAGTCGTTTCCCTTATAGACTCCTCAATGATAGCCTCTATCCCCTTGATGTGCTTGAGTTCCTCTAGCTTGAGGGGATCCAACCTGACCTGAGCCTTTAGAGCGCGTGACTCCGCTTGGACCCTCACATCATCTGGCGTCACACCTAGATAGGAGGAGATGAGCACTCTTGAGGTTTCAACGAACTCTCCGGAGTATTGAGCTCTCCCATAAAGCTCCGCGAATGCCATGGAACTATTTATAGTTATTACAGTGAATGTGGATATTATTACGATATATATGAGTATCTTTGATTTCTTATTCCACAATCTCCCGGAGCTAGTGACCGCTAAGATGGAGATCATGAGTATCGTCAGTATGGCGCCTATCGATCCGAGTATGTGGATCCCCAGTAAGTAACCGGAGGAGAGCCAAGATAAGATGAATGACGCGAGGACCTTCAAGCCAACTAATACTCTCGACCTCTCATCTATATCACTCCGCTCATTCATCTCCCTGAATTCATGAGCTGCTCTCAACATGTAGATGAAGGAGAGAGGGGCTAAGATGAGGCAGATAGCTAGAGGGATCCATTCAGGTATCTGTAATCGTAGTATTGAGGAAATCGTGATCGAGATGAGGGAGATCATCTTAATAGATGCTTTATGGATGGAGGATATGTAGGGGGAAGCGCTAGTTATTAGGAAAGCGAAGATCAGAGATAATAGGAGTATTGAGGCTATCCAAGAGATCCTCCTGGCCAAGGATATAACGATTTCCTTCAAGCTCTCCCCTTCTCTGAAGCCCATCAGGGCCCTCCAGAGCCCGAGGAATTCCGATATAGAGGTCCTAACGTCCTTGCTGAAGTCCGGGATTATCAAATATATCCTAGCTGAGATGTAGCCAGTCGTTATCAGAGCGATTAAGTTCACTGAGAGGAGGGATAAGCTTCCGGAGAGGAGAGCTGGATCCATCATCGCCATGGAGATACCGACAGCTGAAGCTGGCGGGACTAGTGCTATAGCTAAGGCTGAAGATATCAGAGCGCTTAACTCTCCCTTATGTATGAGAGATTGGACCCCTATTATCCCAGCGCAAGCAGCTATCGCTAGATCGACTAAATTCGGTGAGGCCCTAGCAGCGAGCTGAGATGTCACTTGGAGGGGGACGAAGCCCCTGCCTATCGAGGCCAAGAAGAATGATGTGAGTATCATGAGGGAGATCCCCTTCAATATGTCCTTCCCGTGGATCAATTCACTAGAGCTGGAGGGCTCCCGAAGGGATAAGATCATAGAGAAAGCAAGTACATCCCCCATCAAGCCGGATAGGAACATAGATGCTATTATAGCGATTAAATTATCTGTCATTAAGCCTACAGATGCGAGTATACTCGCTAAAATAAGTCTGAAATACTCCTTTATGTCTCTCAGAGACTCCATCTCTCTCTCAGCTATATCGATCAATTTCCTAGCTCTCTCATCGATCTCATGACCCATAGATCCCAGCTTACGCTTCACCTCAGGGTAGCTCATGTAGAGAGGGTAGAGGAACATTAGTACGAGTAAGAGCAAGAGCATCGCTGAGGAGAGTTTCGCCCAGAACTCATGTGTCTCAGGGGGTAGCTTGAGGGAGGAATCTAGCGGAGCTAAGGAGGACCAGATGAAGGCCTCATACCCGCTCACTTTAAGGAGCTTCTCAGATAGTTCATCTATCGATTTAGAGATATCGATGAAGAGGATGGTAGCACTTTTAGGATCTCTTCTCTCCATTACTAACCTCACTAAATTACCGAATTTCTCGTAAAGGACCTCCCTTTCCTCCTCGAAGTAGCTAGCGTCCTCCAGGAGCCCCCTGACCCTAGAGTAACTCGCCTCGAATTTTAGGAGTTTGGAGCTCAAATTAGCTAAATCACTCAGAGAGGGAGCTACGTAAATATGGTAGAGCGTGGATAAGTTCAGTTCAGCTAATGAGACGTTGAGCACATACTCCCCGGGCTCATCCGGGAACTTCATCCTCAATTTTACATGGTCAGCTGATGATATGAGGGATAACTCATCTAAAACATTCAGATCCTTAAGTAGAGTCGCTTTTATGTGAATCGAGCCGTTGAACGGAACCCCTATTTTCAGCTCAAGGTCATAGTGGCCTCCCTCGATCCATTCAGGGGCATGGAGCTGGAGGGGTTGTGCGCTCACATTGAGCAAAGGGAAGATGAGGAGAAGTATCAAGTACCGCCTCATCTAGCTAAGCTACTTTCACTTCATAAAAATATAGAGGTTTTTGAAGGTAAGGATTTTTTTATTTACTAGTTGAGGGTTTTAGTTAAGTGAGTTAATGAATGATAGGAGTCATAGTCCTTCACTCGCATAGTTTAAGGAATTAAAGGAGACTAGGAGGATCCTCAGATTGGGATTAGAGCTCTCCGAGCCCTCTATTGAAAAATAAAAGAGAGAAGGGGTTGCTACCCTCCTGGTGGACCTGGGAGTATCTTCGCTCTGGCGATTACTTTAGTCCAGTCATAGAATGTCCAGTAGTAGCCCAGAACGTCTATGTTGAACTCACCACTGTATCTATAGTTCACTTGGAGCTGCGGTATCGAGCAGCTGAATAGGGCAGCAGCCAGTTTGGGCTCTAAGGTATTGGATGATGAGGATATCGTCATTGGCGGGTATGTGCTCACGATACTAACGGAGCTGGATGATTCAAGAT
>CAZFIJ010000010.1:0-4171 GCA_964519515.1 uncultured Nitrososphaerota archaeon | reverse complement strand
GCCAAGGGAGTGGATTTGGGACTTCGGTGATGGGCAGACTCTAAAAAAAGCTGGCGGTTATAAGATAAATGAGACACAAAAGGGAGCTTCTATAATAGCTTATTATGGTATGGATGTCTCCCATACCTATAAGGACTACAGGCAGTATACAGTTAAAGTGAGCGTGAAGAATACGTGGTTGAAGGAATCAAACGTCTATGTTGCTACAATAACTGTCAAGAAACCAAATTATCCGCCCGTAGTGGAACTTAAAGATGTTTATCCAAATCCGGCACAGCCGAATGAAAAGGTTACATTCGTAGCAGAAGCATCTGATCCTGACGGCCGCGTAACTACCTTCTACTGGGATTTCGGTGACGGCAATAAGCAGCAGGGAGCTAACTTAACTAAGGTCACTCACGCTTACTCGAGGGAGGGCACTTACATCGTTACTGTGAAGGTCGCTGATGACAAGGGGGCTATCTCGAATGAGACGTCCGTCAAGGTATACGTTAAGTCTAAGATGACTGAGACGAAGCCCCCGAATAGAGCGCCTGTCATAACTTCAGTGACGTTCAGTCCACAAGCCCCGGATCCCGGGGCTACTATATCATTCAGGGCGTCCGCTTACGATCCTGACGGTGATTCAATAACGTACACTTGGGATTTCGGCGACGGCACGGTGAAGAAGGGAGACGCTGAGATCAAGTATGCCTACTCAAAGGAAGGCGCTTACACAGTTAAGGTGAAAGCGATCGATTCAAAAGGGCTTGAGTCCTCCTATTATACTGTCAGTGTCTCTGTAAGGGGTAATAGGCCACCTCAGGCCTCCATCATATCTATAAAGACACTCGATAATGTCACATTCCTATTCCAGGGAATGGGTGTCGATCCCGATGGTAGCGTAGTCGCTTACGAGTGGAATATGGGGGATGGGAAGACATTCACGGGTGAGCTCAAAGGGAACTCCATACCCCATGATTATCTCAACTATACGTATTCAAAGAGCGGGAATTATACTGTGAGCTTTAGGGTTAAGGATGATAAGGGCGCTTGGTCGAACTGGGTGAGCAAGAGGATAACTGTCAAGATACCGGAGATAACTTCAGCTTCCCTATCTTGGATAGGGTTGGATAACCTCTGGATGAGCGTGGGGATAGGCGCATTCATCGTGATCTTCGCGAGTTATCTAGCGGTGAGGGATTCCAATAGAAACGGTTTCATCGAGAGAGCTAACAATAGGAAGGTAGTCGTGAGGAAGGATCTGAATAAGAGAGGGCAGGGGTCTCATGGGAAGTACTACAGGGACTATAGGACTTACGTGAGGAAGGGATCGAAGAAATCCCCATGGAGTTAATTTTTAGATCAATCCCTCCCAGTTAGGCACTTTATTAACTTAATAATATTCTCTCCTTCCCCTATCTTGTATACTCTCACTCTCCCCAATCTCACTTCCTCAAGTATACCAGCTCTGCTCAGAGCCTCTAAGTTCCTCTCAGCGCTCGTGTAAGATATCCTCAACTCTCTCGATATCCTGCTTATGTTGGCTCCTCCCACCTTCATGACGTATTTCAGGATCCTGACCCTCGTCTTGCTCTTCATAGCTTCGATGAGCAGGTCCTCCCAATTCAACTCGATCACCTAAGGAATTACCTCCACTGTGTTATTATAGCGGGGATAATAAAGTTCCTCAGCGGATATTACCCCCTCCCTGATCAAAGATCTTATCTCCCCTCCATGCTCTAAAACTATCTTTATCGTCTCCTTAGTCACAGTACAAACCTCCCTGAACCCCTCCTCTCCCCATAAGCGTTCCACGTAAGCGTAAAGACACCTACCTCCACAGTATTTGAAGTAATCGCAGCTCTTGCAGGGCTCTCCTATCCTAACTTCTCTGATCTCATTACCGAGCTCCCCAACGACTGCCCAACTAGAGTCAACAGCTATAGGGCAAGCTAAGATCTTACCGTTAGGCAGTAAGGTGAAGCTCTCGCTACCGGCCCCGCAGGGAGGGGATGGTAGATCCCCGAATAACTCAGCCCTCATTATGCCTAAGAAGGGAGCTATCCCCAAAACCCTCCCTTTCCTCATCTCCTCCAACCATAAGGAAGCTAATTTCCTAAGCCCCGGTAGGTATGAACGTTCTGACCACTCCCTGAAATCCCATCTCTCAGACCAGATGACGTTGAGCTGCCAGTGTATGTGATCGAATAGCCCCAAGCTCAGGAGGTGGGTCACTTCCTCGTATATATCTGTCCTCTCCCAAGCGGTCATTCTAGCTATTAAATCTCCAGAAAATCCATATTTTCTCAAACTTTTCGCTACTTTTATGACTTTTTCATAATTTCCCCTCCCTCTACCCTCATCATTCACTCCCGGCCTCCCATCCACGGAGAGGAGTATGGAGTCAAAGGATAGCCAGTAGCTTAGGGGCAGATCCTCAAAGAGGGTAGCGTTCGTCTGTATTATGAACCTACCTCTCCACTCCCTTGATTTCAATGAATCGATCACATCCATCATCAGTTTGGGATTGAGGAGGGGTTCTCCCCCGTAGAAGGCCACATCACATCCAGTCCTCACTATCGCATCAATCAGATCCTCCAATCTATATTCCTCTGACCAAGGTACGAGCTTCGGATCGAAGCTGCCACCACAGTACAAACACTTCATGTTGCATTTCCCAGTGGTGGTCACTATTAGGATCAACTGGTTCCACCTTCGAGGTATCGGGTTAAGTGGAATGTTTATTTATTTCATATGATCGATTCCCGTCTGATGCAATATGACCTCGTTGAAGGTTTCCCTCTCTCGCAGGCCTCCCGTCGACGAACAACCCATAGAGATAGTCGAGAGGAAGGGTATCGGCCATCCGGATACGATAGCGGATGGGATAATGGAGAGAGTTTCCCTAGAGCTGAATAGGGAGTACCTGAGGAAGTTTGGAGGCTTACTTCATTACAATGCGGATAAATCTCTACTAGCAGCTGGGGTCACGGAGCCAGCCTTCGGGGGAGGAAGGGTAATAGAGCCTATGCTGATCGTTTTTGGGGATAGAGCAACTACTTCATTCGGAGGGGAATCGATAGATCTAGAGGAAGTAGTGAAGAGAGCGGCAAAGTCTTGGATAAGGGAGAACCTGAGGTTCGTGGATCCGGAGCGTCATGTGAGATATCAAGTGGAGATGAAGCAGGGAAGTGCTGAGCTAACGGATATATTCAGGAGGGGGGGCAAGATAATGGGGGCTAACGATACATCAGCAGCCGTGGGTTATGCGCCTCTTTCCAGGACGGAAAGGGTCGTTTTAGATGTAGAGAGGTTCCTGAACTCGAGAGAGTTCAAGAGGGATTTCGAGGAGACAGGCGAGGACGTTAAGGTAATGGGGAGTAGATACGATAATAAATTGGACCTCACGATAGCTTTAGCATTCATCGATAGGTTCATATCCAGTGAGGACGAGTATTTCAAGAGGAAGGAGGAAGTCTTAGAGAGGATAAATTCTTTCCTAGAGGATAGGTATAGCGATACTTTCGATTCCATAGAGGTCCACTTGAACACGCTAGACGTCAGAGGTAGAGGGGTCGGGGGAGTCTACCTGACTGTCTTAGGTACCTCAGCAGAAGGAGGTGACTCCGGTCAAGTCGGGAGAGGGAATGGAGTGAATGGAGTGATATCCTTGATGAGACCCAGGAGCTCAGAAGCTGCAGCTGGAAAGAACCCAGTGAGTCACGTGGGTAAGATATATAACGCTTACGCATATGAAATGGCTAGAGAGATCATAGAGGAAGTGCCATCGATAAAGGAGGCTTATGTGTGGCTTCTCAGCAGGATAGGATGGCCTATCAATGAGCCAACTCTGATAGCCGCTGAAGTACATACGGAATCGAACTTCGAGGACATAAAGAAGCAAGTAGAAGAGGTACTACTGAGGGGGATATCCAGGATAGATCAGTTCGTTGAGAAGCTTATAGATGGGGAGGTCCCGGTCTACTAACTTCCGCTCCTCGACCTAAAGCGAGGAAAGTTAGATAGATGGCCTTAGCTCTCTCCTCAATAATATTTTTCGCTTTTTCCCTGAGATACTTTGTATATCTCTCCCAGTTTGCCCCTTTCCTCTCCTCTATCTCTCCAATAGATCTTCTAGCTTCCATGATCACGTCCTTTATGGAACCATCTATCCCCCAGATCCTCCTAG
>CAZFIJ010000009.1:0-11548 GCA_964519515.1 uncultured Nitrososphaerota archaeon | reverse complement strand
TCAACGTATAAGCCTCGGAGGGCGAGCTCCCTATGGGCCTCTACTATCTCACTTTCCTCGACTATCTCAGCATCACCTATCCCTCTGATCTCCTCAACCATCAAATTGAGTAAGGGAGGATTCGGGCTTATGAGGGCATCTGCAACGCTCTTAACTACCTTAGGTGGGGAATAAGTCAAGCCCTTGAGCTTATGATAGAGGGGAGAGATGAGCTTAGTCTGACAAGCGACTATCAATGGAAGCTCATCTATCTCACCTGAATCGAGGAGGTGCTTGAATCCCCTCAGGGCCCCGAGCAATAGCGTCCCCGCTGAGACCGGCAGGAATACATATTTAGGGGGCCTCCAGTTGAACTGCTCAGCTATCTCATATGCTACTGTCCTCATAGCGTCCCAGTATACGGGATGGTAGACGTGACCGACGTAGAACTTGCCCTCCTCATGAGCCATCGCTTCAGCTGTCACATCCTCCCTCCTCCCCTCCACTCTCATTAACTCAGCTCCATAAGCCTTTATCTGTTCAACTTTAGGACCACTAGCTGTCGAAGGTACGTATATCTTAGCTCTAATTCCTGATGCTGCTGAGTAAGCTGCTACAGAAGCTCCAGCATTTCCAGAGGAGTCCTCGCTTATGTACCCTCTTGACCTGACTCTCCCAGCTATAGTCGAGAGTAGGATGGAGGAACCCCTATCTTTGAAGGAACCAGTGGGGTTGAGGAAATCCAACTTGAAGTGAGTGCCTTTCCCCTTTATTACGGGAGTCCATCCCTCCCCTAAGCTCACTCTCTCCTCCACGTGAGGGAAGAACTTGTAGTACCTCCAAATGGAATGTTCCTCCCTCTCTATTAGTTCTCTCTCGAAATCGAGATCTAAGATTAACTCTAGGGGGGAACCGCACTTACACCTGAACTCCAGGGGGTCTGATGTCTCATACCCACAAGAGCGACATCTAGCGGCGTACATACTCTCCTTCGTGACGCCCATACAATAATAAGTTGATGCAGATAGATCGCACCCCAGATTTTCACGTGACCCTCTTCTCGTGAAAGATCAGTGCGAAGGGGATAAAAATACTTAGAGAGGTCTCGAGGCTGTGATACCATGAGGGCTCACATCCCGCTCCTCCTGATCCTCGCTCTATCAGTAGCTATCCTCTACCTAGCTCTCACGAGCTCTCCAGAGCTCAAGGAATATGAATCTCTGAAGAGAGAGTACGAGAGACTCCTCTCAGATTATAAAAAGCTCAATTCAACTTACGATACCCTAAAGAGAGAGCATGAGGACGCTCTGAATGAGTTAAAGGAGCTCAAAGCTTCATACGACTCCCTGAAGGAGGAACATGAGTCCCTCCTCTCGGGCTATATTACGCTCAACTCCAGCTATAACTCACTCAAGAGAGAGCACGAGAGCACTTTGAATGAGCTTAGGGTGTTGAGGAGCGAGTATGAAGCTCTGACAAGCAAGTATAATAAGCTTCAAGAGGACTTCAATGCGCTCAAGAGAGAGCATGAGAGCACTTTGAATGAATTGAGGAGCCTGAGGAACGAATATAGTGAGTTAATGAGTAAATACAGTAAGCTTCAGATGGATTATAATGATCTATTGAATGCATATAACCTCCTGAAGAGTTATCATTCCTCAGCTAAGCAAGTGAGGTGGTATGAGAGAGTTGCATATGAGAAGCTCAATACGAACTGGTTTAAGGTCGAACTAGCCTTATGGAGGGAGTGGTATATCATCAAATCGGATCTCAGGGTTTTGTTTCTCTCAAACGATTATGGACAAGCTGGAGCGATTATGTTCGCTGAGATGGTGAGGAGAGACCTCTCGTACAACAGAGATCTCTACAGGGAGATGATCCGCGAGTGGTTGAGGGATCACCCAGCTAGGAATGAAGTGGAGCTCGCGAATGAGATAGCTAGGCTCTTCTATTCATTAGATCATAAATACGCTTACCCCGGTGTGGATGAACCTAACTCTTGGCTTCCCCTATTCCCAGTGGAGCTCCTAGCTTATAGTCTAGGGGATTGTGAGGATCACGCTATGCTACTAGCTTCCCTCTACAAATCGGCAGGTTTCAGGGTCAGGATGATAACCGTCCCGGGGCACGCTGCCCTCCAGATATACCTAGATGGGAGGTGGCGTTTCCTCGAGGCTACTATCCACTTCAGCGATGGGAGAGATGTTCCTTGCTCCTTTTACTCGAGTTTGACCGTGGATGATCTGGAGAGGAGCTTCCTCAATGAGTACAGTGGTGTCACTTATTATTACGATGAGGTCTAACGATTGAGGCGGATCTAGATCCCTCCGCTATCGAGCTCCTTATCTTTAACTCATCGTGAGAGGAGCGAGCTCTCCCAGAGACATCAGTAAATTTTATATGCGTCCACTCCCCGATTTAGGGGTATAAGTGCAATCGCTCGGAGAGAAAGTCTTGGATGAGATAGAAGCCGATAAGAGGCTGAGGAAGAGGCTCGCGGAACTCCTAGTGACTGAACCTGATGTGAGGCTAGCTTTGATAAACGCTGTCCTCACTGATATCGCGAGGAAGGAGGACATAAGGGAGCTTAGGAGTGAGATGAGCCAATTGAGGGGGGAGATGAATCAATTGAGGGGGGAGATGAGCCAATTGAGGGGGGAGATGAGCCAGCTCAGAGCTGAAGTGAGCAGCAATCTCAGGTGGACCATAGGTACGATCTTGACGATATGGGGCGCCACTGTGATCCCCGTCTTGCTGAGGTTGATAGGGATCATATAGCCCTATTACAATGTCCTGAGGGCTTCGGAGGCTCTTAGGCATCGAAGTTTGAGTCAGGATGATCCGATGATCGCACAGGGAGTTCAAGAAGTGATCCTCGCGAACGATCTATGCGGGAAATCCCTCAAGAGCTAAAAAATAAGGGGAGAATTACTCTGGAGGAAGCTCCATCCACGCTAGATCTATATCTATGCCCTCCTTCTTATTCTTCCATCTCCAGTAGTACCACCATAGGACCCCGCCTATCCAGACGAATAAGAAGGCTATGACTCCCTCCATCGTTATAGCTCCGAGTTCAGGTGTAGTGTAATAGAAGTACTCCACTATCCCTATGTTTATGAGATCCTACAGCAGCTATAGCTGCGTTATTGAATATGCAGAAACCGAGCGTCTTGCAACCCATAGCAGCTCCGCTCCTCCCTGCGTGATGTCCTGGGGGACTAGCTAAGGATATTGAGAGGAATTCTCCTCTAGCCACTCTATCAGCGGCCTCGACTGCGCAACTAAGCTGCTAGAGCTGCTTCGAAACTCCCCTCACTGAAGTAAGTATCCATATCTATATAGCCCTTCCCCCTCCCCTTTATGTACTCTATGTAAGCTCTCTCATGAACGCTAGTCAGTATCTCAGCATCCCTCATACCTGGATCCACTAAATTGAACTCTAATCCCTCCTCCCTCATCCCTCTTATCGCTATCTCTACTCTCTCTGGCCTCTCGGGATGGTAGGAAGGGGGGTAATGTAACTTATGGACGCTCGGGACCAATACGTCCATACGAGTCATTAGGACTACTACTTTATATTCCGCACTGCAAACTGATATATTCGAGCGATACGTCCCCTTATGCTGGGCACGATAATTAACGCTTTAGCCGTGTTATCAGGTTCCTCCATAGGGCTCTTGATGAGGAAGAGCATAGGGGATGATCTCAAGGGCAAGTTATTGAGCGTCATAGGGCTCTTCACCTTATACTTAGGCGTGGATATGATGTTGAGGTCTGAGAGGCCGCTTGGCCTCATAATAGGCCTCCTCTCGGGGACTTACATAGGGCATATGATGAAGTTGGATGAGAGGCTCGAAAGAATCTCAAATATAAGGAATAAATCAGCTGAAGGCCTCCTAGTCCCGTTTCTAACTTTCTGCATCGGTCCTATGACTGTGATAGGGTCCCTCAGAGATGGCATGGGGGATCCATCCATAATACTAGCTAAATCTGTCATGGACGGCTTCAGTTCGATAGCTTTCGCTTCAGCTTTCGGTTTCAGCGTGTTGCTTTCAGCTATACCGCTCCTCTTATTCCAGGGATCTCTCTCCTTACTCGGGAGGTTCATAGGGGATTCCCTGCCCTTATCAGCTCTGGAGGAGATGACAGCAGTGGGAGGGATCATATTGCTCGGTTTAGCTCTCAGGATCCTCGGAATTAAGAAGATGGATGTCGCTGATATGCTGCCTAGCCTCATAATAACTCCTCTGATATCCCAATTCCTCTAACTAGTGGAGTTATTAGCGTCGGGGAATGGACTCGGGGAACTGAAGCGTTCTCAAGAGCAACTCTCTAAGATCTCCCTCAAGCTCAGCACCATCTCCCCTCCAGTTATCCTCTTCCCCATCTCTATTAAGCTCGTCTCCCTGATCTTCCCGGCTCTCAGATAGTTCTCATCGGCGAGGACGCTCTTAGTGGGGCCATCCGCTATGATGCGACCGTTGGAGAGTATTACAGTCCTATCAGTGTACTCTATAGCTAGATCCGTATCATGCGTTATGATTATGAGGGTCTTCACGGTCCCGAATAATCCCATTATGAAGTCCATGAATTGCGTGTAGCTAGCGTAATCCTGCCCAGCAGTGGGCTCATCTAATATCAATATCTTGGGCCTCATCGTCAGTATCGAGGCCACAGAGATCCTCTTCTTCTCCCCGTAGCTAGTAGCGAATGGGGAGTGCTTGAGGAGATGATCCAACCCGCACTTAGCTGAGGTCTCCATCACTCTCTCCCTCACTTCATCGCTCCTAACTCCCAAGTTCCTAGGACCGTAAGATAGCTCCTCCTCAACGCTCTTAGCGAAGAGCATACTGAAAGGATCTTGGAATACTAAGCCTACGTAATTAGCTAGCTCATAGACTTCCTTCTCCCTAGTGTCCATCCCGTATACTAAGACCCTCCCTCTCTTAGGCTTCAATATACCCAATATCAGCTTAGCTAATGTGCTCTTCCCCGCTCCGTTGTTCCCCAAGAGGGCTACTCTCTCCCCTTCCCTTATCTCCAGATCTACATCTTTAAGGGCTTCTTTACCGTCATAATCGAAGCTGACTCCTTCTATCTTGATCGAGATGGGTCCTAACTCCCTCCTCTCGCTCCTCGCTCTCAAGCCCCTGCACTCCCCGATGAGCACTCTGGATGGGATCTTTATCACCCCAAAAAGATCTTTAAGCTCCCTCTCTTCCCTCATCTCCCTCATTATCTTCCCGTTTTCCATGAAGATTATTCTATCAACTCCTACATCCAATACTTCCTCCGTCCTGTGCTCAGCTATTATCAAGGTCTTACCCCTCTCCTTCATCATCCTCATCTGCTCTTGAACTAGCCTCACTCCCTCACTATCTAAGTTCGCTAAGGGCTCGTCCATCAAGATTATAGGGGGATCTAGAGCTAATGTGCCAGCTATAGCTACTCTCTGCTTCTCCCCTCCGCTCAGCTCATTCACATCCCTCTCCCTGAGGTGCAGAGCGTTCACGCTCCTCAAGGAGCTCTCTACCCTAGCTCTGGCTTCCTCCTTCGGGAAGCATAAGTTACAGGGACCGAACGCTACATCGTCCTCGACGTTAGGCAAGACTAGTTGCTTCCCTACTTCTTGCATCACAGTACCGACTAATCTCGAGAGGTGGGAGAGGCTAGCTCCCTCGACTATAGTGCCGAGCACTTCTACCTCGCCCTCATACTGACCCTCGTATCTGTTCGGTATGAGGCCGTTTATCGCTTTTATCAGAGTGGATTTCCCGCTCCCGCTCCTGCCAGCTAAGAGTACTGTCTCTCCCTCCTCTATCCTCAAGTTCACATTCCTCAGAGCTGGTTCCTCTTTGTTAGCGTACCTGAAAGTGAGATCCCTGACCTCTATCGCCACACCCCGGGGTTGAATGGATCCTTAAAAAGCTTGCCTATCATTTATGACTCCCTCCTCATGCCCCTCTGATGCCAGATCCTCGATGACCCAGCTGGATACCTTTTTAACCTCCAGTCGGATCCGAAGTCGATGAGAGCTGCCCTAATACCTGCTTACAATGAGGAAGCTAGGATAGCTCCAGTCATAGTCAAGGCTAAGAGGCACGTGGATATCGTGATAGTCTGCGATGATGGTTCAAATGACCTCACTGGGGAAATAGCTAGAAGTTTAGGTGCTGAGGTCGTTAAGCATGAGAGGAACATGGGCTACGGGGCTGCTCTCCTGACTCTATTCAAGAAAGCATTGGAGATGAATGTCAGCCTAGCGGTCACGATAGATGCGGATGGTCAACACGATCCCGATCTCATACCAGCTCTCTTCAAGCCCATAGAGGAGGGGAGAGCTGATTTCGTCATAGGTTCGAGGTTCATGGAGGGAAGCTCAACTCCGGGCATCTCCCCATTCAGGAAGTTAGCTCTCAAGGTCCTCAACGTCCTAGGTAGAAGGGCTACGGAGCTCAAGATCTCTGATACTCAGAGCGGGATGAGGGCTTATTCAAGGAGGGCCCTCGAGGTAGCTGCTGGAGCTATAGAGAGGGGGATGGGTGTGAGCTTCGGCATACTGAAGGAGTTGAGCGACCACGGGCTCAAGGTAGCTGAGGTTCCCATAAGGGTCAGCTACATAGGGAGCAAGCCCTCGAAGAACCCTGTTCTGCATTTCTCTGAGCTAATAGCCACGATACTCAGGATCGTATTAGAGGAGAGGCCCCTCCTCTACCTCGGGATCCCCGGAGCTCTCATGATGATCATAAGCTTATACTTCGGCCTCTCCCTCATCAGCTTATACTTCTCCACTAGATACTTCAGCGTCCCCATGGCTTTCATCTCCCTCGGTTCCCTGATGCTGGGGATAATACTGATAATAGCCGCTTTACAACTCTATTCCATAACTAGGATAAGGGCTGAACTGAGGAAGATCAAACGCTAACCTCTCAACTTCCCCATTATCTCAGAGATCAGCGAGTTTAGGGACTCGAGTTGATCAGGTATCTCCTCTTCCGAGGCCCATGGATCTACCCAAGTGATGTTGATCCCTTCGTAAGAGAGGGAATAAGAGAAGAAGTCAGCTGCACCTTCCTTGGGCTCATATTCAACGCTCCCGATCTCCCTCAATTCCTCCAGTATTTTCCGAAGGGCTCTCATGTCCTCCTCACTCACTCTCCCCTTGATCACTTGAGTCTTGGAGCTGAGCAGAGCTTCCCCATCCCGATATATCACGAGCTTATCCATGAAGCCAGCTATACCACCGCTCCTAGTGTAGATCAAGAGGGGCTCCTTCCCCCTCTCCACTATGAAGTAAGTTAGTATTATGATGGAGGCTGAGATCAATATTATCAGGAAGACTATCGCCCATCTAGGAGCTCCTATCCAGTGGAACATACATTATAGATGGGAAAGTCAATAAAAAGATTTCATCCATCTCTATTGAAGCGAATATCATCTAATCTCTGAAGATAGCGCTCGTAGAGGATGACCGATCCTACAAAAATGGACACCAGAATGCTCCCACTTTAGAGCCAAATAACGCTGAGAGGAGCTCACGTTAATAGTGTAACAATCCAGGATCAGCGAGAGGCTGAGGGTGCGAGTTTTAAAATAACTCTTCTCCGTAGTGGGGGCTCAAATGATAGGGTTAAGGGATATATTTAAGGCTAGGAAAGTTGTCAGCAAGCACCTTCCCCGAACTCCCTTGATATACTCGCCAAAGATCTCAGATCTATTAGGATTCGATGTGTACCTCAAACTGGAAAATCTACAACCAACGAGAGCTTTTAAAGTAAGAGGCGGCGTCTATTTCGCGATAACTCGGAAGGAAGAGGCCGTAAGGAAGGGCCTAGTTGCTGCATCTACCGGAAATCATGGTCAATCAGTAGCTTATGGGGGAAAACTTATTGGCGCTGAGGTAACGATAGTGATGCCTCATGGAGTTCCGGAAGTCAAGGTGAAGGCCTTGAAAGATCTAGGAGCCAATGTAGTCTTTTATGGTAGAGTATACGAGGAGGCTAGCGAGTATGCCGAGAATCTATCTAGGGAGAAGGGGATGCTATTCGTTCACGGTGTCAATGAACCACTACTATATGCTGGAGTTGGGACCATGCACCTAGAGAATATAGAGGATCTTCCTGATGTGGATGCGATAATAAACCCGATAGGAGGTGGATCGGGAGCTATAGGGGCTGTTACAGTAGCCAAGACTATAGATCCCTCTATAAAAGTAATTGGGGTACAAGCTGAGGGGGCCCAAAGTTTCTATCTCTCATGGAAAGCTGGGAGGCTTATTTCCACGGGAAAGGCTGATACGATAGCTGAAGGATTGGCTACAAGTAAGGCTTATGAGCTACCTCTATCCATCCTGAGAGGTAAGCTAGATGATGTGGTCCTAGTTTCCGACAATGAGATAAAGAGAGCGATGAAAGTCCTATTGGAAGAGGCAGGGCAAGTGGCAGAACCATCTGGGGCTGCAGCAATGGCCGCAGCAATTAAGATGAGGGATTCGCTCCAAGGGAAGAAGGTAATAGTCATGGTGACTGGAGGGAATGTAAGCCCTCAGATGCTTAAAGAGATCACGGAGATGCCCGAAATTAAATTATAATCTATTGGGACTTAAGCTTGAGCTCCAATATTAATGCATCTGGTTCTCCATCTCCCCATTGCCTGAATCCCTTTCCCTGAGCAACTTCACGGGATGAGGCATCTCTAGGATCATCAGTTAACGTTCCTTCCATCTTGAGCTTTTAGGGGGGAAGCTGGGCCCAACAGATAATAAGATTTTCCACATTTTTGAGGTTTTGAGCCTCACTAGTAACGTCCAGAGAAATGTATTTACGCGTAAGGATTCCTCATGAGAAACTAAAACTCCTTGGAGATTCCTAATTCGTCATAGATAACTTCAGAGTCCTTTAGTAAGATACTCACCTCCTTACTACCCAGGGGATCCTTATTGATGACTACCAGATCAATTTGGGATGCCTCTTGGCCTGAGCTTTAACATCTTCACGGCCATCTCTATCTCATCAAAGCTATTTCCCTCAGCTACTCTAGAGACCTAGATGCTTTAGTCAGCGAATCCGTCTGAGGGAGTAAATATTATATTTCCCATGAGTGGGTGATTATTTATGTCTACCCACATAGTGGAAATGGATGACAGGGGGAGGATACTCATCCCGAATAAGTTGAGGAAGACTATAGGGTCCAGAAGGTTCCTTCTCACCATCAGAGACAGGAGAATAGAGCTCATCCCACTAGATGATCCGAAGGAGGCCTTTAGGAAGTTAAAAGGATCGAGACAGCTACCTTTTGACTGGAAAGAGGCCAAGAGAATAGCTGAGAGGCTGGCTAGTGAGGAGGTCGTCGATTGATGCCCTTGATCGAGCTGGATGTCCTCCTAGCCTTCATAAATAAGTCCGACAGACATCACGAGGTCGCTTCACGCGTTATAGAGGGAGTAATTACTGATGAAAGCTATAATCTCTCCTCAGTGACCCTTATCGAGATGTCCCTGATTTACAGATCGAGGTCCATGGAATTGGAATTGGAAGAGGACTTAAGACTCCTCCTCTCACTCTTCAACGGTCGAACGACTCAACTCACTCCCTTAGAGGCGATGAGGGCTGTGTGGATCAGGAGGGAATACGACCTCTCCTTCTTCGATTCCCTGCATGCTGCATCAGCGATGAGTCTGGATTCTGCTATAGTATCGTTCGATGATGTGTATGACAGGGTAGAGGGGTTGAGAAGGATCGATCCGAGGGAATTGCAGGAACGAGCTCTCAATGGCTCCTAACTCCAAAGGATAATACTAGATCCTTTAGTTAAAAACTAGAATCATCCCGCCAATAGCTCAACTATGGCCAGCGCTATCACCTTCGTGACCTGAACGATTGAGTCCAGCTCCACAGATTCGTTAATTCCGTGAATGTTGTGAGCTATAGGTCCGAATCCCACGGAAGGTATATTGAAGTCATTTATGAAGAATCTGGTATCTAATCCTGCAGTCCCTCCGCAAAATCTGGGCCTCTTACCAGTGACTCTGAAGGCTAGATCTGAGAGCTTCAGCACAAACGGATCTGATGTATCTATCATCGAGGGCTCCGCCCTCCAGCCAATTATACTGTATTCTGGGGGGTTCTCCTTGAGCCAGGGATCTCTCTCAGAAACTTCTCTTACTTTATCCAAGATCTGACGCTCTACATCACTTACGCTCTCCCCTGGTGGCCAGCCTATCCTACAATTGATCTCCGCCCACGCGGGAACTGTAGATGGCCAATCTCCTCCCGATATCACACCAATGTTCAGGATGGTGACGTGCCCCTTCATATAAGGTTCACATTCCTCAGCGAGCGGAAATTTGATTCTCTTTTGTCGCTCTTCGTTGAGTTCCTTTAGGGCGTTGTAAATCAACCATATCTTATCAATAGCGTTAACTCCTCTATGCGCCTCCTTCGCGTGAGCTGGCCTACCTTTAACTCTTATCTTGAAATATAACACTCCCGCAGAAGCTATCCAGAAATCCAGCCCAGAAGGTTCTGGATTTATTGAGAAGTCCCCAGTATATCCTTTTAATAGGGTAGCTAGCGCTCCTCCGATGCCACCATCTTCCTCTTCTATAGTCGATTCAACTAGTACCCTGCCATTAATGGGTATCTCAAGCTCCCGAACTGCTCTCACCGCATATATCATCGCTGCAATCCCAGCTTTCATATCCCCAGATCCTCTTCCATAGATCCTTCCATTGGAGATCTCCCCTCCCCATGGATCGTACCTCCATTCCTCTTCAGGACCTGGGGGGACTACATCTATGTGGCCGTTGAGAATTAGAGTCCTCCCGTCACCGCCTTCCTCCCATATCCCGATTACATTCGGTCTATTATTATAGCCGAATTTCTTGTATGAAGTCGTCTCGAAGAAGGATGGATGGCCCCTCAGTTCACTCACGTTTGGTTCAAATGTTTCCACCTTCAACCCCATCTCAGCTAGTTTCTCCTTAACGAACTCCTGCGCATCCCTCTCTTGACCGGTAACGCTGGGAATCTGAACTAATTGACTCGCCAGCTCGATTATCTGATCGCGATTCTCATCAACTTTCTTTAGAACTCGCTCAAATACACTATCTAAGCTAGACAGAGCCCTTCACCTCCTTAGCAGAAAGTAACTAACATCAGTCAGTATTACCATCTCCATGATCTCCATCCCCTTGCTATAAAAGTTAGATATATTTGGAGGCCTCTTCCAGCCAGTCAGCGACTAAGTTTACCTTCCTGACCATCTTAGTAAGATACATATAGAATTCATCGGAATCTCTCGGGATTTCAACTATATCCTCGATTATCGATAGGTTTGGAATCTGGCAATGGAATTGCATCCCTTCGAGAACCTTAAGCCCGTTTAAATTTTTCTCTGAGGGCATATCGAGAATATATTATGTCAGCAGCAAATTTACGAAATTTCTATAATGAGTATTATATATCTTATCCTATACCATGACTCCTTAAAAAAGAAGTATAGCTATTTAAGCTGAACTCTCTATTTCATAATTAGTACTCTAGGCTTAGGCAGTTGGTTTCTCGTAAGT
>CAZFIJ010000008.1:0-2669 GCA_964519515.1 uncultured Nitrososphaerota archaeon | reverse complement strand
CTGTAATAATGCCTGAGACATACGCAACTCACTTCGTCCCGTCCGTGAGTGGGGAGTCAATAGCTCATGGGTATCAGCGAGTATTAGCTGAAGAAGCTGCAGGAAAGGGCTTGCCTGTGTGTAAATTGTGCAGCAAGGGATACTTCCTCAAGAGCACGAACGATGCTGTCTTCAGGGAGTCCTTCGGAGTCGATCCACCAGAAAGCGTGAGTGATTTCGAAAGTGCTGTAATAAAGGGATGTGTCGTAGAAGATGTAGGGGGCTTCCTCTATGCTCCAGCGAGAGGAGGGAGGAACGTCAAGAGGACCTCTAATTTCTTCGTCGGTTATATGATACCGACTAGGGAGTCCTTGGAGAGCACAGTTATAGAGCCTCAGCTCCACACGAGATATGCTTTGGGCACTCCCTTCGTAGAGGAAGGGGCGAGAACTGGTGGTCAGATGATCTACTACATAGAGCTCTCATCTGCAGCTTATACATTCAGCTTCGATCTCGATACTAAGTACTTAGGGAGAGGGACTTTCTCCATCGAGAATGCCGGTGAAATTGTCGTGAATGAGGGGGAGAGGAAAAAGAGGATAGAGGTTGCCTTAGATGCTCTCTCGAAATTCATGATAGAGATGATGTTTGGAGCTAAGAAGACTAGGTTTCTCCCTGTGATCGAGTGGGAGTCCGTCGTCATAGCAGTGAGTGATGATGTATGGACTGTACCAAGCCCGTTCTCTAAGAATTACATAGATAGAGCGGAGGAAAAAGCGAAGAAAGTTAGTCACAATACGAAACTCTTCAAGTACACAGGAGGGGCTGGATTCGAGGAAGTCGTGATTGAGGCAATTAATGAGGCTAAGGGGAGGCTGAAGTGATTCAATGAACGCTTCAGCGTTCATAGTAGATGTAGAATTCGTTTGGGGCTTTCAGACGAGAATAGCTGGCCTCTCTAAGACATCTCCCTCTTTCTACTATCCTCCTCCCACTACTTTTCTGGGAGCTCTGGGAGAGTCCATCGCTAGGAAGTTGGGGGTGGGGGAGTCCGCCGGTAGGGAGATAATAGCATCGTTAGGTAAGGACCTCCTAGCCCTCGGGATTAAGCCGATAAACTGCGTCCCCCTGAAATATGAGGATATAAATAAGATAATAGCCGTGAAAGTGACATCAGGTGTTCCTTGCCCTGATCCTAAGAATATGGCCTCTTCTTATGACTCGCCGGCTAGGGGGAAGACTGTCATGGCCAGTTTAGATGAGAATTCCCCTACCTTAAGGTTTCTCCTCATATTCAGAAAGGATAAAATTGATTTCAGAGGGAAAACCTTGGAGTTAGATGAGAGTTACTTCTGGAGGATCCACAGACTGGGTTCGAAAGAGAGCAGGGTTTCTGTGATAGATGTGAAGAGAAAGGATGGAATAAATGCTGAAGAAGGGAAAATAACCTCTAAATGTAGCTTTCCAGTGATGAAGGGAGTGCAACCGTTAGAAGAGCTCCAGAGGAGATGGTTCTACGAAGCTTACATCAACCCCAGGGATATAGAGTACGCTGAGAGAGCGAATCCCGTCCTAACTTACATGGAGGGAAGATCGTTAATACCTTTCCGAATCCCCATACTGGTAACGAGGACTGAGGAACCTGTGTTCATCGTCGAAGTGCGAGAACCCGCGGCATATTATAGAGTTGATGGGGAAGTCGTGATAGGGTGGAGGGAATGATATTAGAGTTAGGGTTACCCCCCGATTCTACTTTCCTCAGTGAGGTAATTTACGAGGGGATCCTCTACATCTTAAATAATGTACCTGGATCATTCAGCCTCGATAGAGTGGAGTTGCCTGATGATTTCCTCTGCAGGGCCTACGGTAGTATTGAAGAGAATAGAGTGGAGAGCTTATCGATAGTATTAACAGGAAACGATAAAATAGACAAATTTTTAAAGAGTTTAGGGATAGAAGAGGTATCCATTAAGAAAACTTACAGAGAGTTACTAAAGCTATTAAAGGAACAATGTAAAAATATATCCATCAATAGGGATAAGATAGTAGTGAGAGCTGAGATTAAGGGCAAGAGCATGTCCTTAGATGCGGAGAGGAGTGAGCTGGCAGCACCCCAACTATTCAAAATCGATAGATATACTGGGTTCTCGACATTGGAGATGAAGACGACCTCGGAGCAATTAGGCCTCAAGGCATCTCCTGAGATCATCCTGATAGGTCTCCTGGGAGTTTACTCATCGCATATAACGACTGTCAGAGCGCAGGATGGCACATACCATTACTTCCTCTTCCTCTCACCTGACGAGATCACTACTATACTTGCCTCTGGAGATCCCTTCAGATTGATCAATGTTTACTCAGTCAAGGAATCTCTGAGGGAGCTGCTCTCAGAGACACTTCCGAGTTCGGCTGTCAGCGAAGTTATGGTCCTCGAGGTGATGTTGAGCACAAAAATAAGATCTGAGCTTACAAAAATGAATTTGGATAAGATAGATTTCAATATTTTCAAGATAGCTCCCGAAGGAATGACTTATAAGATATATGAGACGGTCCCCATTTCCGTATATAGAGAGCCTATGTTTTACAGTATCCTCTCCAAGCGAGGAGTTAAAGTAGATAAGTTGTGCGAGAAACTTCATGAAGCTCTTTTGCCAAATAGAGCGATAATGAAAGCACTAGCATCTTTTAAT
>CAZFIJ010000007.1:0-19895 GCA_964519515.1 uncultured Nitrososphaerota archaeon | reverse complement strand
TCAGCCTGCCCACTTCAGCAGCTACTTCTATCGAGACGGGTAACTGCTCGCCTATCCAGCTCGGAATAGCTCCTACTGGATCGAACACTTGCTCCACATATATAGTTCCCCCCTCTATCCTCTTCATCCTCCACACAGATCCTCTGAAAACGAATTTAGCTCCAGGAAAGAGATATTCGAGGACGAAAGCTTCATCCAATTTTCCAATATAGAACCCAGTGACTTCATCGACGACACTATAGCTTGAGGTCTCAGGTATAGTTGAGACGTTGTTGAAGAAGTAATCGAAGGCCAATTCACTTGCCCTCCTCACGGAATCTAGATTCCCATCGTACCATATGATCCTGGGCCAGGCCCTAGACATGAAGGAGAGGAGCTTCCTGCAATCTTCCACACTTAGATGCCTATAGGGATAGCATCCATTAGCTATCTTGACTATATCATTAACGCTAAGCTCCCTCTCCCTCAAGAGCATCCCGACGATCGTATGGTAGAGGACATCATAAGACTTCTCGAGAGGCCCCATCCCCTCTAATTTCCCCTCTAACGCATTCCTAGATAGGACGAGAGACTCAAAGAAATCATCAGAATCTTGAGCGACTATAAGGCCCCTAGCTATCCCGCCAGGGCCATGACCTGATCTCCCTACCCTC
Source organism: uncultured Nitrososphaerota archaeon (assembly GCA_964519515.1). Lineage (GTDB taxonomy): Archaea > Korarchaeota > Korarchaeia > Korarchaeales > Korarchaeaceae > Korarchaeum. Next base: position 19,242 of record CAZFIJ010000007.1, on the reverse strand, counting down.
TGAAGCAGCTTTAACGCTTGTCTCGGTGATCCGTATTGGAGGACCATATCTATATGGCCCACATCTATCCCCAGCTCCATCGAACTGGTGCTTATCACAGCTGATAGCTCACCCATCTTCAGGAGGCTTTCGCTCTCAACTCTGGCTTCCCTAGATAGGGAACTATGGTGGACGTGAATCCTAAGTTCACTGAATATCTTGCTCATCCTATAGCCCAGAGCTTCAGCCATCGACCTCGTATTAGTGAAAACTATCGCAGATCTAGAGGACCTTATCGCATCAGCCAGCACCCTGACCCTAGCGATCGCCTCAGGCTCGAGTAAGAGCTTTGATGAGAGTTTGAGGTCCTCCTCAGTGACTCTTGGGAATATAACTTGTATCATCATTTTCCTCTCCTCTCCTGAGGTCACTAAATTGCCCTTCTTCGAGTAAGAGAAGAAGTTAAGGGCTAAGTGAGGGTTACCTAGAGAAGCCGAGAGCATCACTCTTTGGAAGTCCCTCCCAGTTATCCTCCTGAGCCTTTCCAGAGCTATTGAAAGTTGAACACCTCTCTTATCATCGAGGAGTTCATGGACCTCATCTATAACTACGTATTTCACTCTAGAGAGATGGAGGGAGAGCTTAGGTGATGAAAGCATTATCTGAAGGGTCTCGGGGGTAGTTATGATTATCTCAGGCGGGGATTCGGACTGCTTCAACCTCTCAGATTTCAGGGTATCTCCGTGTCTGACCCCTACATTCAATCCGCATTTAGATGCCCAGAAAACTATCCTATCCTCTAGATCCCTATTCAGAGCTCTCAAAGGAGTTATATATAGTAGGAGAAACCCTTTTCTCTCATTTTCAGCTAAGATTCTCGAGATTATTGGCCATATCGCTGCCTCAGTTTTTCCTGAGCCTGTAGGTGCGATTAAGAGGACATCGTCACCTCTAATGACATGCGGAATCCCCTTCCTCTGTATTTCAGTTAGCTCAGTTATTCCCTTATCTCTTATAGCTGATATCAGACATTCTGGAAATAATTTAAAAATATCCTCCGAGTTCATCTACTCAATTCACCGTTCTCCTCTCTCATTTTGGATCCTTCGCTACTATCGATGTACCTCCCAGCTAGATAATCTTTTTTAACCCGTAGGGTAGTGATACTCGGTACATCAACTGAGGTGTTCTATGATCTAAAGTGGGGTGATCTACCATGGTCTCCGCAGGTGAAGTAAGTGGAGGTGCGATACCCGTCCTGATATTGAAGGAGGGTACCTCTAGGACGAGAGGAAGAGAAGCTTTGAGGCTGAACATAACAGTCGCAAAGGCAATAGCTGATACTATAAGGACTTCTCTAAGCCCAAAGGGAATGCAGAAGATGCTAGTTGATCCATTCGGTGATGTCATAATAACGCATGATGGAGCGACTATAATGAAGGAAATCGAAGTCGAGCATCCTACCGCGAAGATGATGGTCGATCTAGCGAAGTCCCAAGAGCAGGAGGCTGGAGATGGGACCACGACCGTCGTCTTACTGGCTGGTGAATTGCTATCGAAGGCCGAGGATCTCTTGGACCTCGGAATTCACCCGACGGTCATAATATCCGGGTACAGGAAAGCCGCTGAAAAGGCTATAGAGTACTTGAATGAGATAGCTATGAGAGTTGATTGGAAGGATAAGGAATTACTCAAGAAGATAGCTAAGATAGCTATGAGCAGTAAATCAGTGAGAGTTGCGCAAGACTACTTAGCGGATCTTGTCGTAGATGCCGCATTACAAGTCGTTGAGGAGAGGGATGGGAGGAGGATAGTGGACCTTGAGAACATAAAGCTGGAGAAGAAGGAAGGAGGGTCCCTCTTCGATACTAAGCTGATAAAGGGGATAGTCGTAGATAAGGAAGTAGTGCATCCCAGGATGCCTAAGAGAGTTGAGAAAGCTAAAATAGCCCTTATAGAGAGCGCTCTAGAGATAAAGAAGCCTGAAATTTCCTCTAAAATAAGGGTAACCTCCCCAACGCAGGTTAAGGACTTCCTAGATCAGGAGAAGCAGATGCTCGCAGAACTCGTCGAGAAGATAGCTGCGGCAGGGGCTAATGTAGTCTTCTGTCAGAAGGGTATAGATGACGTCGCTCAGCACTTCCTAGCTAAGCACGGCATACTTGCAGTGAGGAGAGTGAGGAAGTCCGATATGGAGAAGCTAGCCAAGGCCACAGGAGCTAAGATAGTAGTGAATGTGAAGGAGATATCAGAGAAGGACTTAGGATTCGCTGAGCTCGTTGAGGAGAGGAGAGTCGGTGAGGACAAGATGGTATTCGTTGAGGGATGCAAGGACCCGAGGGCTGTGAGTATACTCATAAGAGGAGGAGAGAAGCAGGTAATCGACGAGGCAGAGAGGAATCTCCATGATGCGTTGAGTGTTGTGAGAAATGTCATAGAGGATGAGAAGATAGTAGTAGGAGCTGGCGCAGCTTGGACTGATCTAGTGCTTAAGCTGAGGAATTACTCAGTGCAGTTAAGTGGGAAGGAGCAGAACGTCGTTGAGAAGTTTGCCGAGGCGTTGGAGTCGATTCCAAAGACATTAATAGAGAACGCAGGCCACGATCCCATAATAAAGCTCGCAGAATTGAGGAAGGCGCATGCCGAGGGCAAGAAGGAGTATGGATTCAACATATACACGGGAGAGGTCGAAGATATGTATAGGAAGGACATAATAGAACCAGAGAGGGTACTAAGGAGGGCCATAGAGTCTGCTGCTGAGTTCGCCACGACGATATTGAAGATAGATGACATAATAGCTGCGGCTGGTAAGAAGTTCGAGCCTGGAAAGGGGAAGGAGAAGGGAGAAAAGAGCGAGAGTGATTGAGCTTGAATAGCGATCTGTTGGGCCCTAAAAGGCTAACGAGGTTTGAGAGGGTCAGGATAATATCCGTCAGAGCCCAGCAGATCGCTACCGGATCCCCTCTTTTTTTAGAGGAAAACGAAATACCGGAGGGATTGACAGATCCTATAGAATTAGCGAAGCTAGAACTTGAGAAGGGCAAGCTTCCTATTCTGATAGGCAGAAAAGAGGGAGGGAGGGTCTCCCTCATAAATATAGAGAGGTTGTTGAGAGGAGAGTAACCTTTTTAATTAGATCGAGGTGGTGTTCAGTAACCTCAGACCCTTCGCGACAGGGGATATAAGAGGTGAGGTACATGGTGGCAGAGGAAGGAATAGTGTTTGTTGGTAAGAAGCCGGCCATAAACTATGTTATGGCCACGACTCTCCAGATAAATAGGGGCGTGAAGAAGATAGTGCTGAAGGCAAGGGGCAGGTCTATCTCAAGGGCAGTAGATGTAGCTGAAATAACTAGGCTCAAGTACTTCCCAGGCAAGCTGAAGATCACAGACCTCAGGACTGGGACTGAGGAGATAATAGACGAGAATGGAAGCAGAAGGGATATAAGTGTCATAGAGATAGAGATGACCCAAGTTTAAGCTGTAGAATCTTCCAACAATTTTTGACCGAAAATTTCTTATTCTCCCTTTTCTTATCCCTAGGATCCCCATGCGCGAAAGTGGCCCGACTTTCTGGCTGGATAGAATAGCTAGGAATGTAGTCGAGAGGGAGAGGAGAATAGGGAGAAATCTAACAGTTCTAAGGGTCGAATCTGGAATAGGGGCTAGTGGCTTCCCGCATATAGGATCTGTAGGAGACTCTCTCAGGGCTTATGGGGTTAAGTTAGCGTTGGAGAGCATAGGTCACAAGAGTGAGTTAATAGCTTACAGCGATGATAGAGATGGCCTCAGGAAGGTCCCCGCTGGCATACCTGAGGATTATAGCAAGTATCTAGGGATGCCTGTAAGCGAGATACCAGATCCTTTCGGATGTCATGCGAGCTATGGGGAGCACATGAGCTCTATATTGATGGATGCTCTCGAGAAGCTCGGCATAGAGTTCACTTTCATTTCAGGGACTGAGGCTTATAGATCGGGCCTCTTGGATGAGCAGATCACTAAACTAATAGTGAATAGTGAGAGAGTCGATAGGATCATAAGGGAGGAAGTTGGCACGAACAAACCAGAAGGGTGGATCTATTACTGGCCTAAATGTGAGAAATGTGGGAGGATATATACGACTAGAGTAATTAAGGTGATTCCTGAGGAGGGGAAGGTCATTTACAAGTGTGATCAGGGATTCAAGGGCGTGAGCGGTTGCGGTCACGTGGGCGAGGCTAGCTATTTGAAGGGAGAGGGGAAGCTATCCTGGAAGGGAGAGTTCGCTGCAAGATGGTCAGCTTTAGGGATAGTATTCGAGCCTCATGGGAAGGATATAGCAGATTCTTTCAGAGTAAATGCGAGAATAGCTAAAGAAGTTTTAGAATATGAACCACCTCTCACCGTCAGGTATGAGATGTTCTTAGATAAGACCGGGAGGAAGATAAGCAAGAGCGCTGGAAATGTGATCACTCCACAGATGTGGATGGACTTCTCACCTCCGGAAGCTCTGAGGATGATGATGTTCAAGAGATATCATGGAACTAGAAGTATTTCTCTACAAAAGTCCCCTCTTTACATAAATGAGTTAGAGCTCAACTTAAGGAGATACCATGGGCTCGAGAAGATCGGGAGCGAGAGGGATAGGGTTACGATGAGGAGGCTCATGGAATTCACCTATCTTATGGAGGGAGTCCCGAGTCCTCCTCCATATAGGTACTCAGCTGTGTTGAATGTCGTCTCTATGCTCCCTCAAGAGCTCGGATTTGAGGAGATCCTAAGGATAGCTAGAGAGCTCATATCTAAGTACTATGATCTAAGACCTGAGGATCTCGAGAGAGATACTATTTTCGAGAATTACGTCAGGTACGCGTATAATTACGTTAGATATTTTGGGAGAGGAGTCAGAGAGAAAATAGAAATCAAGAAGAGCACTTTAGATGCTATAAATTCTTTCATTGAAGTTATAAATCCTGACATGAGCCCCGATGAGATGCAGAACATGGCCTTTGAGATAGCTAAAAAGTTTGAAGTGTCACCTAAGGAATTCTTCTCAACCATCTACTTAGCGGTGCTCGGTCAACCTCAGGGACCCAGGCTAGGGCCCCTGATCAGTAGGTTAGGGGTACAAAGATTTAAGGAAATATGGACGAGATTCTTAAGGGAGAGGGGAATAGTTGGAGAGAGATGAAAGGATAAAAAATTTATTGATGCTCAGAGATCTCCTGAAGAAGAGGGCTGAGAAGTTAGAGAAGGAGCTCATATCCCTCAGGAGGGTGATAGAGTCCCTAGATGAGATCCTCCTAGAACAGACAATTGTAACGGCAGATAAACTTAAAGAAACTAGAAAGAATGTTGAAGAGAGGAAATTATACTCTGATGAGGGTAGGTTGCTTGGAAACCTGATTCTAGATAGGGATAGGGGAGAGATCTCCTTCATTCCTGAGGGTAATGTCCTCATAAGCTCAAGAGAAAGACCGATAAGATCCTTCCTAGCTAGGAAGATAGAGGAGCTCGGCGGGAGCATGGAACTCGAGGAAGATCCTAAGGGGATGCTTAGAGGTCTCAAGGTAATGCTCAAAGATAGGAGGGATGTAGATAGAATAGTCAACTACATAAGATGGGCCTTCTCGAAATCTATCGTCGGCCAATGATCCTTAAAATAGGAAAATGAACTCGCATTACTCGAAAAGAGTATATATATTATAACCAAAATAACCACTACTTCTAGAAGTTTTTTACTAAAGTTCTCGAGAAAAGGTAAAAGAGTTATCGCTACTATCGCAAAAACTACTATCGCTAGAGACAAGAGAGGCTCTATGATGGGCCATAAATCCATCAAAAGTTCAAATAAATTCAATAACATGAATAAGAGGACTTCTCTCAGATATTCTAGGAAAAGCGAACTAGGATCCAATTTCCATCTCCCTTAAACATAGGAAACCCTTATATTCCCTTCTATTCGCTATTATAATCGCATAAGGGTCCTTCAGAACTATACTGAAGTGTAAATAGACTCTAGGATTCTCATCCTCAAACCAATAGAAGTAACTATAATTTATTTTGAGCTCCAGATCTTCCTCAGTGTATTCCTTCCTTATCTCTGCGATCCCCTCCTTAAGGCAACGGAAAAAGGCTGATAGATTCTCATGAGCCCCTCTATCGCATTTAGAGACCAAAGTTTTTATATCCCTCTCCAGCCAATCTAATATCCTCTTCATCCTGTAATAAGCTGTTATCTGACACCCCATAGCACTTATGCTACGATCCCCTCTTATCTCCGTCAATCCGTCTTCTATACTTGTCCTTCCTCTCACACTGAACCCTATGCCTCCATTCCTACATCTCTCCCCAAAATACCCTCTCTCCCTTCCGCGAGTCTCGAACACTTCAAAGCTCAGATCAATCGTCGGAAGGAATCCTTTGTCGTTCAAGTCGCCATCCATCACCTCCCTGAATTCATTCCCATCTACGCTCGGGAGCGAGTTACAGGATGAGCCGTTCATAGAATAGAGGAAGCTGTCGATCTTATATCTAGCGTATATTAGAGCCCTAGGCTCCATCGATTCGAGTTCAGCATACAAAGAGTACGCTCTCAATCTACCTTTATACTCATAATACTCCGCTTGAGGCGTGTAGTGGGTCACTAAGAAGGAAGCTAGTACTAAAACAAAAAATATTATTAGGGCTTCCCTCATTCCTCTCCCCTTTTTTTATCGACTTCTACCCATATTCTCAATCCTGATTTATCGATATCCACTAGTTCCTCATATATCACCCCTTCCTTTCTAAATTGCTCCCTTAAGGTGTCTATCACCTTTAAAATACCCTTTAATGCCTCCAGATCCTCGGGGACCTCACTATAGATCTCAAGATGTAAGATCTTCACTATACTCATACTCCTATCCCCTTTCAACTCTCAAAAACTCATTCAGTCCTGGGATCATGAGACAATAAGCTATCTCAGAGGAGTTACATTCCTTCACCGTTCCATTCATCAGCAACCCATATCCTAACTCCTTAACTCGAGAGAGCGACTCTAATACTACTTCTTCCTTCCATTCTACTTGATATCCCTGATGGATGAAGATAGGCTTCAGGAAGATTAGGAAGAGCAAAAATGAGGAGATGAGTATAGCTAATAAGAGTCTCATACTAACACCCAGATTATCAGAAAGCTTAGGGTTGTTACGACAATTAGGAGCTCTATTTCCTCCATATTCATCCCCCATAACCACTGGCGTCTAATCCTAGAGGTTCAGCTAGCCTTCGAACTTCTTCTATGGCTTTTCGGATCTCAGCCTCCTCGTTTTCATCGAAGAGTTGATCAGCTAGAGTTAGAAGAGATATCAGGGCTAAGACGATAGCTAAGGTAATTAGATCTAGAAGTATCTCTCTAATGCTTCCCTCCAAGCCCCGACCACCTCAACTCAACTATAGCATTCCCTCGATCACTGTGCCATGAAGCCGTGAACCTACCATATAAGTAAGCCTCTCCGGAGCAGCTCAATCTAAACGGGTAGCTCAAGCTGGCTGATGCATTCCCTGCCTCGAGGTATACGTTCCCGCCTTCGCATCTATACGAAACTTTAACGGGCAGGAAGATGTAGCCTGAGGAAACTCCACCTCCTATACTATTAGTTATGGCTAGATCAACTGCTCTCGCGGCTATATGGACACAATTTTTGTTTCTCTCTGCTTCTATTCCCTCCATCCCCTGATTAATCGCTGGTAATATCGCGATGATCGTAGCCAAGCCTATCAATGTTAACAGCACTCTCTCAATCGAGAGAATCATTCAACTCCCTCCATAGCGAGACGAAGAAGAGAGCTGCAGCTAAGGGGTAGTAGAGAGGGGCGGATGAGAGTGAGATCAGGAGCGCGGGAATACCCAGCAGGATTAAGTATATGAGCCTCATCATATAAGTCACTCCTCCTAATCTTTAAAGCTTAAGAGTTTTCTGAAAATAAAGAGTTCTTTCACGAATATATCGTGCTTTAAATCTCTGCCGCCCCGGACTATTATGCAACAGACCATTGAGACCATCCTCCTGATCCTGATAACGGTAGCCCTAATAGTCACAGCTCCCCTCATGCTAGCGGAGGGAGCTTGGAAGATAGCATCTGAGGCTGGGACTAGGGCATGGGTCGACCTAGGCAATGCATGGAATAGTTGGATGAACTTCGTCAATTGGCTCTACGATTCTTTAGATAGTATCTTCTTCGGAGGAGGGAGTAACGGAGGAACTGGAAGTAATACGACTACCACTGGAAATACGGCAGCTGGGAATACTACAGTCGGGAAATAATAGATCCCCTTCCTCCTTTTTTATAAAATCTGAAGGAGGTAACTGGCCGATAGGAAGGATAAGGAGTAAGCTGACCCAGCTTGAATCGAATACCCTAAGGGCTTCGATATCAATATAGCTACTGCTAGTCCTAAAGAGAATAAAGTTAGGAGAGGCACGCGGAGGCCCAATTGTCCTAAAATGTAAGAGAGAGCTACATTTATCAATGCTACTAAGATGAGGGAAACTAAGAGTAGAATTCTCGTGGATTTAAGCCCTGCTCTCCACTCATCTAATATCTCGCTTAGGGCTCTCAGTATAGATGCAGTTCTCCTCATCATGCTCGTCAACGCTTCCCTATTCGATACTACCTTCAGGAACTCGAAGTAGCTAGGTAGAGTAACATCATCGACTACACTCGCTTCATATAGTCTGAGGTGCCTCAAAGCGTATACAACGCCAGCCCCCCTCTCTAAGTCATTAGCCATGCTATCAGCTATATTGGGATCCTCTACCTCCAACTCTCTGTACCTAGGGACGAAAGGGTAGAATAAGAGGAGGAGTAAGGAGATGAAAGGGGGAATATAGGTCCTGTAAGAGAGGAAGGCTATGAAGAGACTCAAACCTAAAGATAGCGTTATCCCTATTTCTATCCAGTTCCTCCTCTCCTTTAAATCCTCCTCATAGAGTCGAGAAATTAATGTTAATGCTGCCTTAGTAGCTGATTCCCCCTCAGCTCCCTCTAATAAGCCTGCTAGATACTTCTTGAGGGAGCCCAACGCCTCATAAACTGCTTCGCGAGTTCGAACTCCTTCGACAGCCACGCTCTCATATCTACCTAAGGCCATCAGACCTAACGCTGGGGAGCTGAGGTAACCTATCACAAATTTTTGGACTAACTTTATCCTCTCTACCGTCTTACTTTCTGCTTGCAACATCCTCATTCGTATCAGCTCCCTCAAGCTTCCTCAAGAAGTCTAGGTAATCTGAGTCCATATCGACGGGGTGCCAACCATCGTTCCACCTCCTCATCTCAACTACTCTCTTATCTCTCATCAGTATAGCTAGAGTATCTCGAGGTAACTCCTGCCCGAAGCTCTCCCACTTCTCCACGAGTTCGGGGAAACCTCGAGCATGCGTCGTAGCTATTACTTTTAAGCCGGAGCTATAAGCCAGCTGAAAGGCTTCAGCTGCCTCCTTGGTCAATATCTCCCCCAGAAAGACCACATCGGGATTTCTATGAAGTAAGAAGCGGATGAAATCGAACTTCCCTGAGACTTCATAAGGACTATGATGCTGACCGTAAATACTGAGATCTTCGATCTCCCTGACTTCCTCGACGCTTATCAACCTCAACCCTTTAGGAAGACAAGCTAGTAATGCGTTAGCTAGTGTGGTTTTTCCAACGCCAGTCCTCCCGAAGATTAAGATGGGTAGGCCTAGCTCAATGCTTTTCAAGATCGTTGAAGCTTCCTCCTCATTTATACTCCCTAGCTTTATCAAGCGGGGTAGCGAGAGCTTCGATATCGCGGATAAATTCCTTATATCTAGGGAGCCTCTACTCGCTGGAGGTATATCCAACGCTATTCTGAACTTGCTTCGGCCCAGAGTTATATCTACCTCAGCTAAGCTTTTTCTGAACTCGAAGCCCGCGTTGATATCTGCTTCAATGAAAGTCTTGAATTTCTCTAGCTCTTCCTCGTCGAATACATAATTCTTCACCCTGATCCTCCCGTGAATTATATGATCTAATATCAGGTTAGAGCCGAGAAAAGCGTAACCTTCGGTCACGTCCTCAGCCATCATTATAGCTAGCGTAGGCCATAGTTTCGTTGAGCGTAGAGCCCCTTCTAGAGCTAGCTCTTCATTTTTCACCCCTATCTCCTCAAGGTACGCGGAAGCTCTCTCCTTCCTGAGCTCAACGCTCTTCCAAAGCAAGTCCCCTTGATTCTCGTAAGTCTCAGGGTATATACCTCTAAGCATCCTAGCCAGAATGTGGACTTGGATTAAGTGATCAGGGTAGCTGTGAGGGTAGTAAATAGCTTCGGTACCGTTCAATATGAGCTTTCCGCCTGGGAAAGGTATTTCGATACCCTCAGGAGGAGGTGGCAGCTGAATCTTCGAGCCTATTTCCTTCTTTATGGAGATCTTGGGTAGTTTAATCCTGATCCCTTTCTTTTCCTCTCCCCTTTTCCCCCTCCCCTTCAGCTTCCTTACGGACTTCTCCACTTCATCTAGAGCGAAGAAAAGGTAAAGCTCTTTACCGATTCGCTTCAACTTCTTATTATTCTTCAACTTAAAGAGGAGATTCAGAAGTTTTGAGAACATCCCCTTCATTCTCATCCTCAGCTTACTCAATCTCCCTTCTCTCAATCCGAAGCTGATCTTAAGAGCTCTCCCCTTATGTTTCCTCAACAACTGTTGAGCTATCTCTTCCGCTCTCCTCTCCGCCTCCGCCAATTCCATCTTCAGCCTCCTCCCCACCTCTCCTCAATAACGCTAAGAACAATCCGGCCGCTATCAGAGCTAAGCTTAAGGGAAGGGATAGGGATTCCTGATGGGCTTGGGCTTCATATCTCACGTTATCTCCCCTCATTAGGACTTTAGAATCTGGGTTGCAATAGATCTTCGTCCATCCTTCCCCTTCCTCTACTTTAGCTCTCTCCCTGAGTAAGTTGATATCGAAAACCGAAGCATAGCCTTCTATATTCAACTCTTCAGTCCTGAAAAGCAGAGTAGCACCATCTACGAGCTTATAAAGTCTCCCATTGATTTCCACGTCTCCCTCAGCTACTACCATTGGTAATTCAGCTTTCACGCTTAATTTACTACCTTCCGCTACCTTCCTAGCTTCTATTCTGTAAAGACCTAAGCATATGCTTCCATTTCCAGCGATCTTGATGTAAGTCGCGTTACAATCCAGTACTTCGTAAGTCCCGCTCTCGAGGAAACCTACTTTATGCCATACTAATGTATCCATCCCTAAATAAGCGAGGAGAAGGCCCAGAAATATGAGGGAAAGGGCTAGTATTCTAGCCCTCATAATTTCAACCTCCTGACCGCTAAGACTATGAACAACGTAGTTATCGCTAGCAAGTACCAAGGAACGTCGAATACGTTCTTAACTGGGACTTCGCAAGGTATTGAGAGAGTTTTAAGCTCAAGCTCGCTCTTAAGCTTACTTTCTACTGTATTATTCATCTCATTGTCCATATTCTCCATCAACTTAGCTTTCACGGTGAAGCTCAAGCTAGCCACTTTAGGCTTCCCATCGTTGTAGTAGAATTTGGCTACCCAAGTCCCCTCCTCGTCCACGATGTACTTCAGTACTGTAAGTCCGGTATTAGCTACTTCCCTCTTCTCCGGGTTTACTAAGGCTAGTAAGCCCTTATATGGTGAAAATACTTTTACAGTTACTTCATCCCCTACGCAAGGCTCAGGAGGATGCACCTCTAGTCTCACTGTCTCGTTCTTCACCCCGCTGACTTTAATTAAAGTTGAATTACCGGGGATACCCTCTGAGCTATTGCTGCTACTCCCAGAGCCTCCTGACGAACCACTGCTACTATTACTCGAGCTACTTGACCCACCGCCTGAGCTTCCTCCAGATCCACTACCTGAGCCTCCAGAGCTACCTCCACCGCTTGAGGCCGTCACTTCCACGCTTATCTCATCCGTTACAGAGACGCCATCCATATCTGTAGCTACTACCTTTACCGTCAAGGTGCCCTCCTTTCTCGGTATATATTCAAATGTCCCTACACCACTGAATTCCTTATCGCCAACGATAGTCCTCACATCTAAACCTGGAGAATCATCACTAGCCTCTACTCTTATTTTAATCGCCTCTCCCACACTTACTCTCGTTTTATCAACGCTCACTGAAACTTTAGGTTCCTCATTCATTAAAGTGAATGAAGCTCTAGCGGTAGCCTCTCCATCTTCATCTCTCGCTACAGCTTCTATCGTATATTGTCCTGCTTCCAGATCCCTTGGGATCTTTACGGTATTACTTCCCCTCCCTATACTGAAACTCCTCCCGCCTATAGTTACACTAGCAGTAACGCTATCTCCGTCCTCTTCCTCTACGGTGACGGTGAAGCTATCTCCTCTCTTCATTTGATCAAGTATGCTCAAGCTTATAGTGGGCGGTGAACCCAGGACCCTTATGTTAAAGCCCTTACTCACGCTTCCATCTACGTCCCTAGCTTGTACACTTCCACTGTATTCTCCCTTAGGTAGATCTATCCTCACTGGATTGTTCCCCCTACTTAAAGAGTAACCCCCACCTCCTAATTCGAGGCTGGCTTCTACATCATCCCCGTCAGCTTCATCTATCATTATAGTGATGGTATCGCCTCTCTTAACCTCACTAGGAGCATTAACGCTTATTGAGGGTGGAGATCCCTGGAGCATGACGCTAAGGCTCTTGCTCTTAGAGTCAGAGACACCTGAATAAGTTTTAGTGACCGTAACAGTTATTTGAATCACTCCAGTAGGCTTATTCCTCATATCGTAATTTATTGTACGCTCGAATGTCCCGCTCCCTACTTTACTCAGCGTATAATCGTCCCCGTTAAAGCTAGCGATTACGCTCAAGGTACCGTAGCCATCATCTATCGCATCCAGTTTACTAGCTTTTATCGTGATAGAGCCTTGCTTAGGTAACGTAGTTGGATTAGCTGATGCTGAGAAATCAGGTACGCCCACTATGTAAGCTCTAGAGGAACATTCCATCATGGGACCCGTGCTACCAGGCAAATCGCCTTGGCTACAGGGTGGCCCCTCGAAACTACCCGAAGCGCATATCTGGAATTCCCCACCAGGCGCATTACCTACATTACAATAACCGGATTTACCCCAACAATTCCCAGAAGTCTGACAATCACCATTATCCGCCTTTATGCTGAGGCTACAAGTAGTGATACCGCATTCACAATTCCCGCTCATGCTAGCGCTGACACCTACACGTTGCCCTGCTTTCACCGCTTTTGGAACATTTGCACTAAGGCTTATGCTCCCCGTACATCTATTCCCCGTGCACTTATTGACTTCATTTATTGCTAGAGGTATGATCAACGAGAATATCAGGAGGACCAGGACCGACTTACGCATAAAGGAACGGAGTACTATAATTAAATATGTGAGAACTTATTGTAAGAAATCCTAATGTAAATGAAAGTTTTACTGTCAAGGTATGATCGAAATGATGCGGCCGCCGGGATTTGAACCCGGGTCTGGGACGTGGCAGGCCCCCATCCTGTCCAGGCTAGACTACGGCCGCTGGGCATAATCGAGTTACATATATTTAAGCTTGAGCATGAGTGCGGTGGGAATGATAACACTAGTGCTCGTGGAATCCTCCCTATCCAGGCTTCCAGACTGGGCTAGGAAGAAGGATGTCATCTCTAATTATAAGAAAGTTTATGGTAGGCCTTACGACGTACTCGATATAAATGCTATACCTCCTAGGATGAGGAAGATGGTGGGTAAGAAGGAGGGGAGGCCTGATATCGTTCATAGAGCCCTCCTCTCAATCACAGATCATCCTCTCTACTCCATGGGGAAGATATCCCTCTATATGCACACAGTTGAGGAGAGGATCTTCAGCTTTTCTCCCTCAATTAGACCGCCTAGGAATTACGTGAGGTTCCTCGGATTGATGGCCGAGCTCCTTAGGGAAGGGTGGGTTGGGGAGAGTAGAGAGACAGCGTTGATAAGGGAGATAGATCTCACATTGGAGGAGATAGCTGATGGCTCTATACTCTTAGATGAGAGCGGAGAACTCTTGAACCCTATAAGCTTCCTCAAGAGTTTAAATAGCAGTAAATTCATAATTGGATGTTTTCCTCACGGAGAGTTCTCTGAAAGAGTTGAAAGACTTGCTATATTTAAGTTATCTCTTCATAGAGGTCCTCTTTCATCATCAACAGCTATATCGATGCTCCTGAGCTATGCTTACTATAAGGAGGTCTGGGATCCTTGAGGAGGGATAAGAAGAGGGAGAGGGATATAGCCAGACAGAGGATAGAGAGACTGTTGAGCTTAGCTGATGAGATATATGCGAGGGATAAGGAGCTCGCTATCTCCTACGGAGAACTCGCTAGGAGGATCTCTATGAGGTATAGAGTTAGAATACCCAGGAAGTGGAGCTGGAGGTACTGCAGAAACTGTAAGAAGTTCCTCTACCCTGGGATCAATATGAGAGTTAGGATTAGGTCGAGGAGGATGCCCCACATCGTGATGATGTGTGAGGAGTGCGGTGGGTTGAACAGGCACCCCTATTGAGTAAGGTTTTATATGCATCTTGCAGCATTGCTTGAGGGGAAAATGCCGACCGCGAGAGAAGTGAGAGCGGACCTCTTGATAGAGAGGTTGAAGGAGGAGCTCAAGAAGTTTGATGGGATTAAGCCGCCAGACTGGGCTTATTACACGAAAACTGGCTCTCATAAGGAGAGACCACCTATACAAGAGGATTGGTGGTACATAAGAGCTGCTTCACTGCTCAGGACCCTTTACTTGAGGGGCGAACCCGTAGGGGTAGAGAGGCTCCGCACGAAATACGGAGGTAGGAAGAAGAGAGGGGTGAGGCCTGAGAGATTCGCTAAGGGGAGCGGGCATGTTATAAGGCTCATACTTCAGCAGCTTGAGTCATTAGGGCTAGTCGAGAAAGTAGAGGGTAGAGGGAGGAGGATATCTCCCGCTGGTATCTCTCTCTTGGATAAGCTCGCTAGCGAGATAATCAAGGAGTTGAACATAGTGCCGGGGAAGGTGGTACCACCATGAGCGAGGATGAGGCCTTAAGGAGACTCCAGGAGAAGATATTGGCTGAGATGAGCGAGAAGAGGGAGAGAGAAGAGGAAGCTAGAGAGCTCCAGAGGATAGATGCTATAGTCAAATCCCTACTGACGACGGATGCATGGCAGAGGTTGAAGAGAGTGGAACTCGTTAAACCTGAGCTAGCGAATGATGTCAAGATATACCTCATCCAACTCTATTCAGCCGGTAAGCTCACTAGGAAGCTCACTGATGATGAGTTGAAGACCCTCTTGGCGAGCTTATCCGAAAGGGTGAAGAGGGATTTCAATATAAGGGTTGTTTGAGGTGATATTATGGCTTCCCAAAGGCTTTTGAGTAGTAAGCTTAGGTATGCTAGCGTCATGAAGAGCAATAAGAGGCTCCCAACTTGGGTCTTCGTGAAAACGAGGAGAAGGGTTAGAGGAAGGCCTAGAAGGAACTGGAGGAGGAGCAGGCTTCAGCTTTAGGTGATCTTTATGGCGGAGCTCACTTTCAATTTCAATATAGGTATCCTCCTGAAGGCGAAGTATCCAGCTGAGAAGAGAGCAGCTAGAGCCGTTAAGATGATAAGGGATCTCGTGAGGAGACATGCTAAGCTGAATGATTACGAGATAAGAGTTAGACCGGAACTAAATGAGCTCCTATGGAGCAGAGGGGCCTCTAACCCACCGGGAAAGGTTAGAGTTAGGGTAGTTATAGATGAAGAGGAAAAGATAGCGACGATCTGGCCAGCCTGAGTGATATTATGATCTTAAAGGCTAAGGTATTGGGAAGCTCGAATCTCGGGATCTATCTCAGGGTCGCTGGGAAGTACTTATTGACTCCGAAGGGCGTGAGCCGTTCCCTAGAGGAGATGGCGAATAAACTGAACCTTAAGCTCGTTGAAGCTAGCGTCTATGAGAGCAGGATGCTCGGAGTCCTCACTGTAGCTAATAGTAGGGCTTTGCTCCTTCCCTCCCTCTCCTCTGAGAGGGAGCTGAGGGACCTCAGGGAGAGATTAGACATAGAGGTGCATATACTTCCGACCACGAAACTGACCGCTTTGGGAAATGATATAGTTGCTAATGATTATGGAGCTATAGTTCATCCATCTTTCACGGATCATGAACTCGATATAATAGCTAAACTACTAGAAGTGAAAGTCATGAGGGGAAGGGTGGGTGGGATCCCCGTCGTAGGTTCCTTAGTCGTCGCTAATAACAGAGGTTGCCTCATCTCCCCCTCTGCTGACGATTCCGAACTCAAGGGTATCTCAGATACTCTCGGAGTGGAGTGCCTGAAGGGAACTATAAATGACGGCGTCATTTATGTCAGAGTTGGGTTAGTAGCATGCGATTCTGGTGCCTTAGTGGGATTCCCGACGACCCCTATCGAGATAGAGAACCTAGCGGAAGCGCTTAAAATAGAGCCTTGATAAAGTAGTGAGGTGGCATCATGAGTGAAGACAATATAGCTTTCCTCCAGTCGCTCTATAGGTACTTACTGGATGAGTACAATAGGCTAAATCTCCTCAAGAGCGATTTGGAGAGGAGCATAGAGACTTTGAGGGCGTTAAGTAAATCTAGTGAGGAGGACATCGGCCCTCTCATACTGCCCATCTCGACTTTCATCTCCCTCTTCGTTGAAGCTGCTAAAGCTAGAGAAGTGCTCGTTCTCATGGGAGGGAATGTCTACGCCAAGATGGGGCCTGAGGAAGCCCTGAAGCAGATGAGAGAGAGGTTAGAAGAAGTTAATGAGGGGCTCAGGGAGGTAAGTAACAACTTAGCTAAGGTTCAAGTCGAATTGGAAAACGCCCAGAGGATGGTGAGACGTGCTAGGTAGTTTGATAGATAAATTAAGCTCCTTAGGTATAGCTAAGAAGAAATGGAGCAAGAGAGATGTCCTTAATATCTTCAGTGAATTGGAGATTGAGCTCCTCTCAAAGGGGATTCCTCCTTCCTTATTCGAGAGAGTGAGGGATCGAGTATCTAGCAAGCTCGAGGGCGTCGAGACTAGAGGGGACCCGAGGAAGGTCGTTGAGGATACGATAAGGGATGCAATTTTAGAGATGATTCCGAAACCGATCAAGATCGAGGAGTTGAGGGGAGAGAGGAAGCCATTTAGAGTGGTCTTCTTCGGCTTCAATGGTGTCGGGAAGTCGCTCAGTATAGTCAAGTTAGCTAAGTACTTACAGGATATAGGGGGTAGAGTTCTCGTCGTCTCAGCAGACACTTATAGGGCTGCAGCAGGGGAACAGTTAGAAGGTTATTGTAGGGCAGCGGGTATAAGTATTTTCAAGGGGCAGAGAGGCTCAGATCCATCAGCTGTTTGCTTCGATGCTATAAGCATGGCGTCTGCGAGAGGTTACTCGCACCTCCTAATAGATACTGCCGGCAGGAATTACCTCAATAAGAACTTGATAGAGGAACTTAGGAAGATAGTTAGGGTCGTTGAGCCGGACTTAAGGATACTGGTTTTAGATGGAGTTGCTGGAAATGATGTCTTGAGCCAATGCGATTCCTTCAATGAGGTCGGTTATGATGCAATTATAGTGACGAAAGTAGATGCCGGCGGCCCCATCGTCCCCTTATTCGCCTCGATACATTCAGGGAAACCAGTCCTTTTCATAGGAACTGGTCAACGTTTCTCAGATATAGCTACATTCGACCCCAGCATCGCAGTAGAACTTATATTGGGAAGCTAGCCCCACTCTAGGTGGTCTGCATGTCTGTATTGAGGAGCCTCAGGGGAAGGGATTTCCTCACGCTACTAGATCTCACCCCGCTAGAGTTCAAAGCTCTGCTCAGGAGGTCCTGGGAGCATAAATATGGCGTAGTACCTAAGGACTTGCTCAAGGGGAAGTATGTAGCTGGGATATTCGAGAAACCCTCGACTAGGACTAGGGTCTCCATAAGCGTCGCTACATTCGACCTAGGAGGCGTATTCCTCGAGCTCCCTATATCGAACCTTCAGATAGCTAGAGGTGAGAGCATAAGGGACACCGCTGAAGTGCTCAGCAGGTTCGTACATGCCATAGCTGCTAGAGTGAAACAACAATCTACACTCGAGGAACTCGCCAGATGGGCTAGCGTCCCAGTTATAAATTTACTCAGCGATAAATTCCATCCTCTTCAGGCCTTAGCAGATATCTTCACAATTCAGGAGTTTTTCGGGGATAAGAAAGTTAAAGTAGTGTTCTTGGGGGATGGGAGCGCTAACACGGATCATAGCTTGATGATAGCTTCTGCCTTAATGGGTTACGATTACTCCGTAGGCGCGCCTAAGGATTACTGGCCATCTAGCGATGTCGTGAAAAAAGTTGAAGAGATAATGGAAGAGACTGGAGGTACGTTGAGCATCTTAGAAGATCCAGTGGAGGCTGTTAGAGGTGCTGACATCATATATACGGATACATGGAAGTCCATGGGTGTCGAGGATGTTGAGAAGAGGATGAAAGTCTTCCCACCTTATCAAGTCAATATGGAGATCGTGAAGAAAGCGAGCCCGAGGGTCAAGGTCATGCACTGCCAACCTTGGTATATAGGGGAGGAGATATCTGAGGATGTCGCTTATAGCGAGTATTCAATAGCTTTCGAACAAGCGGAGAATAGGCTGCATACCGCTAAAGCAGTACTCGAGGCATTATTATCCTAATCTTTTTAATTGGAATATCCCTCTTAGCTGGAGTTCAAAAGGATGTGTTTTTCACAGTCAATTGCCTCTTCAGATAAATTTTAGGGACTACTCGGTGAACATGAGTGGGCTTCCTTAAATAATGAGCCCTCAGGATGTGACGCTAAGTTTATATAGGTGAGACTACCTAATCTAGCTTGGCCCACCGCTATCCCGGCGGGGGGTCCGAGTATGAAGGCTGATGCCTGACATATGAGGGCCCTCCTTCCAGCTGTGGGCACAATAGATATAGGTTATGTGAACATGAGCCTTCGGCTCATGTTCGAGAGAGTTCGGATGGTTCCCGTGAATGGTGGGATCGCGGCTGTACTCCGAGACCGGTTGATCCTGCCGGAGGGAACCCCTATCGGGCTCGCACTAAGCCATGCGAGTCTGCTGGGGGCCCCTGCCCCTGGCGGCGCACGGCTCCGTAATACACGGTCAACCTGTCCTGGGGACCGGGACAACCTCGGGAAACCGAGGCTAATACCGGATAGGGGTGGAGTCCTGGAAGGCGGCCACCCCCCCCGCACGCCGGGCGACGCCGC
>CAZFIJ010000006.1:0-3937 GCA_964519515.1 uncultured Nitrososphaerota archaeon | reverse complement strand
GGAGTAAAGCTGATTGGGAGTTCATAAATGCTCAACCTCCGCATATAAGGGCAGCTCTAATCTACTTCATCGAGAGAGGAGACATATATAAGGCAGCGAGAGTAGCTGACATGACAGTAGGGGAGTTCGATGATTATAGATATAAGGCTAGGATCCCCAATATCACGTGATCCTCTAGTTTCAAGATTTTAAAGCTCCGAGTAGTCTTTCGATACCTCCGGTAAATTAGAGATATCTCCGGAGTATGATAAACTGATTCGAGGTCTACTCGAAATGAGAGGCCTCTCGAGAGGATCTGAGAGATAGTGAACGTAATTTTTTATAAAGATCAGCTCGCGATCAAGCCGATGAGCCCGATACCCCCTCTAGAGAAGCTGAACCCTGATAGCTTCAGGGAAGCATTCAGAGAGATTATCGAGATCAAGAGGAAGGCTGGTCTCATCCCAATACTCGATAATCCTCCAGACCTCTTCGAGAGAGCTAAACTCTACGGGAATCAGTATAAGAACGGCGCTTGGGGATGGGCATCGAACATCTGGAGCAGGTCTGCAGCTAACACATCAGTAGTCAATGATGAGAGTGAGTTGAAGTATGAACATAAGCTCCTCATGCTTAGAGTACTGGAGCACATACTCGCTCAAGGCCCCCTGATAAAAGTAGATGGGTACGTTGGGAAACCCGGGACTAGAGTTCAGATGCACGCTAGAGTCTATGTCGACCCTCAATTCCCTGATATAGCATATAGATGGTCTCAGCTCGTTTTCCCAGCACCTCCTGATGGGGATCCGGATGCTGAGCTCTTCGTGATCCCCCATTACCTCGGCAACCCCAAGGTACCTGGCACGGAGAATATGATGATGGTGATGAGGTTCCCTTACGCTAACCTAACTATAGTTACTGTGTCCTCTTACCAAGGGGAGGTGAAGAAGGGAGTCCTCTGCCACTGGATCAACTTCGTCTACAGTAAGGGGTGCACGGGGGAGCACGCAGCTCTGAGGGAGTTCACTGTCAAGACGGAAGATGGGAGCTGGAGAAGAGTTGTCATGGCTATATGGGGGCTGACAGGGAGCGGGAAATCTACTCACAGTTTTTACGCGTGGGATGAGAGGAATTCAAGGATATTCGTCGAGAAATTCGGCGTGAATCCCTTGGAATTCGTGAGGGATCAAGTACTCAAGAACGATGATATCATAGCGATATGCGATGATAGAGTCTACGGATCTGAGAGAGGGGCCTGGACTAAGACGGAGGACCTCGATGAGACGCAGACCGCGATGTGGAGGGGGGCTATGAGCAGTAGAGCCCTTCACGAGAACACTGAGTTCGATGAGAGGGGGATGCCCTCTTTCAAGGGGGAGCTCTTCACTTACTTCGGTAAGCCTAATAGGAACTCGAGGACCGTCTTATACTTAGAGGACACGGGTTTCTTCGATGATGTAGTATCGAGCGGGCCCCTGACTACAGCTATATTCCTCTCCCCGAGTTACTTCACGTCTTACGCTTGGATGAGGGTGAGGGATCCAGCTATAGCTGCGAAGTTCCTAGCAGACGGGAAGACCATAGGGCATCCAGCTCAAGCAAAGGAGCTTGTAGGAAAAGTAAGATACGTTCCAAGGTTTTCAGAGTTTACAATAGGGGTAAGCGATTCTATGCATGTGCTTAGATTTTACGAGATGCTGAAGAAGAGAGATATAGAGGTCTACGTCTTCGTCACCACCGGTAGAGTGGGCGCTGAGTATAGATGGGCTGAGAGGGAGATAAGAGGGGTGAGAGTCTCAGTCCCGGAGCCCATATTCGAGGAATCTCGTGGGATAATTAAGGTGAGGGGAGGATCCAAGCCCACTATTGAGGAGGATGAGCTCTTCATCCTCCAATCCTCGAGGGGAGTGGTGGAATACGAGCCCCACCCCTTCTGGGGCGATAAAGTGCTGGTCCCCAAGAAGGTCCCCGGGCTGAGCGATTCTAGGCTCAAGGAACTGAAGCCAACGAGTTATTACAGCATGAAGGAGTTCGAGGAACTCCTGAGAGCTGAGATAGAGGAAAGTAAGATCTGGCTCAAGTTCAACTGTCCGGAGCTACCTGATGAGATAATCAATTCCATGGACTTCTGATTTTTATCCTCCCGATCTGGAGTCTAGTGGTGATCGCTTGCTAGCTATCGAGAACGCGAGGATAATGGGGAGTTATGAGAGGAGTTGCCTCGTCATTGAAGGGGGAAGGATATCGGACTTAGGTAACTCAGATACCTGCGAAAAATATAGAGGAAGGGCGAAATTCCTAGATGCTGAGGGACGCGTCCTCATACCCGGTTTAGTTGACTCCCACATGCACCTCCTCAGTTACGCTCTCTCGATGAGGAGCCTCGACCTCAGAGGTATTAAGAGCATCGATGAGCTCAGGGAAGCAGTTAAATCGAGAGTAAGGGTCTCTAAACCGGGAGAATGGATAATAGGGCATGGATGGGACCAGGAGAATTTCAGAGATGGGAGATACCCTAGGAAGGAGGATCTAGATGATATATCCCCTGAGAACCCCTTACTGCTCACTAGGATATGCTTGCATGCTGGTGTGCTGAATTCGAGGGCTATGAAGGAGTTAGGAGTTGGGAAGGATCTCTTATTCGAGGATGAGCTTTATTCAGCGATTAGGAAGACCAGATCCTCTATCGATAAATTCACCCTCTTGAAGGCGATGAAGAGGCTCTTGAGCTATGGGATAACTGAGGTGCATAGTATGGATGCCTCGCTCGAGGAACTCTCGATCCTCAAGGGCGTAGATACGCCTATCAGAGTGAGGCTCTACCTCTCAGAGGGATTGGACTCAGATAGTGCGTTAGTAGAGGGAGTCAAAGTGTACGCAGACGGTAGCTTCGGCGCTAGGACAGCAGCCCTCAGGGAGGAATATGAAGATGATCCTGGGAACACGGGGGTCCTGCTCAAGGGATGGAAGGAGATACATGCTCTCTCACGCTCCCTAGCTGAGAGAGGTAAGGTGCTCGCTGTACATGCGATAGGGGATAGAGCTCTTGAGGAAGTGATAAAAGCCTTGGAGATAGGAGTAAATAACTTGAGGATTGAGCATGCCTCCTTAATCCCTCAGGATCTCTTAGAGAGATTATCTAAAGCTAAGCCTCATCTCATAGCTATCCAACCTCACTTCACTATCTCAGACTGGTGGCTCAGGAAGAGGCTCGGGGAGAGAGTTAAGTATGCTTACAGATTCTCAGATATGCTCGAGGTGGGATTGAGGATTAGGGGAAGCAGCGATTCCCCTGTAGAGCCCGAGAACCCATGGATGAGTATTGAAGCTGCTCTAACAGGTGGAGAGCTTGGAGTGAAGCCTCTAAGCATAGATCAAGCCCTCAGTATTTACTCCTCTGAATTGAGCTCAGGATCAGAGGCTAACTTAACGCTCCTCGATGCTAACCCCTGGTCCACGAATCGATAAGATATCTCAGGAATCAGAGCATCCCTCACGATAGTCAGAGGGCTAGTAGCGTATGATCCTGAGGGTTTAGCTAGGGGATGGCCCTCCCATCCCATCAAGGAGCTATGAGTTACGATAGGGCCCTCAAGACATCTCTAGATATTCCAAGCGAACGGATGTTAAGTTTTTTAACTAGAAGTTCAGGAGCTCTCTGTGAACTCGAGGAATTTCGTGATAATAACGGTGACATGGGCCCTCATGAACCCCTTTACATCAGCCATAAATGTTTACTTCTCACTCTTCGTCCTAGAGCTCGGGGGGAGCATAATAGATGTGGGCTTGATAAACTTAGTCTCTATGATCACGCTATCTATCTCGAGGCTCTTCGGAGGATATTTAGCAGATGTCCTAGGGAGAAAAAGGGTCATCGTACCGATGACGATCTTATATGCATTCTCTAACCTCATATTCGTCTTCGCGCCCGATTGGAGGTTCTTATTGATCGGGAATT
>CAZFIJ010000005.1:0-6736 GCA_964519515.1 uncultured Nitrososphaerota archaeon | reverse complement strand
CCAACTTTCAGCAGAGTGGGCCCCATCTTGACCTCTAGCTTAGGTCAAGGGACTGTGATAAAGTTGGGAGCTCGGTATCCGCTATCAAAATAAAAAGCATGATCTTTATCCGGCCAAGAGATCCCTATAGTGCTCTATTATCGACTTTCCGATGATAATCGCCTCTATGATTGACTATGATTTTCGCAACTACTTCTCCGGGAATATCAGCGACCCCGCAATAGTTATATAATGATTAACAAAAAATTACATGATGACATATACTACTATACCCGTGAGGAGAGAGGTGAAGGAGAGGCTCGAGAAGTTTAAAGGTGAGAGAGAGTGGAGCGAGTTTCTAAACGATCTCATCGATGAAGTAATTAAGGTGAGGAGGGAGGAATCCTTCAGAAAGCTGAGGGAGCTCAGCTTGGAGCACTTAGAGGAGATAGAGGAATCCCATAAGAGATTCAGGAGGGAGTTCTCCCTTGATTCTCATTGACACAGATGCTCTAATAGATTCCCTGAGGGAGGGGAGAATTCTGGGTGATGCCATATCAGTACTGACGGCTTTAGAGTACCTCAGGGGGATCCCTGAGGAGAAGAGGGAAGAGGCGAAGAGGCTTCTGGAGGAGTCTTTTGATATAATAGGATTAGATAATAGTGTGATATTGAAGTACTGCGAGCTCTACGAGGAGTTGAGGTCGAGAGGGGAGATTTTGAGTGATGCAGATCTAATAATAAGCGCTACAGCTATAGCCAAGGGAATGAAGCTGCTCACTAGAAACTATAGGCACTTTGAGAGGCTTGAGAGGTATGGTCTGGCCCTAGAAAAATAGATCTCCCTAGGAGTCTCTGATAAGAAGATTTACACCAGGATGAGAGTAGAGAGTGTTCATAGACTCAGCCGAGATCTCGTATCTCTCGATAATGCCCATACAATATATGAGGATGGAAGTTCAGGTTATTCATAGAGGAGTTAATGAAGATAGTCTCTTGAGCCATATCCAACTTTCAATACTCCAGGTATCGAGAACGGGAATGCAGAGAGGGGCAAAGCCCTCTTGAGCTGAGTCCTACCCTCCTACCCAGTAGCCTGGATGAAGAGCTAGCGATGAGGATAATATCTCTTCCCCTCTTAGAGGGAGTGAACGTGCCTCCCCCGGCCCCTGAGGCCCTGAACCCCTCCGAGAATATGTAAGAGGCCCCCGTTTGCCTCATGGTGTGGGATGATAGCCTGATCGAGCTCCCTACTGGCTCCTCGAAACCCAGGGAGATGAGGTCCTCATCTCTGAGCCCCTCCTCTCGATCAGATTATAAGGGAAGTAAGTCTTTCCATCCCTCCTAGGCCCTATTACTGATTATGAAGTTTTGTCCTCCTTCACCTCTATATCTCTGTCCTCAACTCCAGATCCCTCACCCTCTTAGTCAGCATGTACCTCCTCGAGTCCATTAGAGTGCCGTAGGGGGAAAATCCTATTAGTCTCCCCTCGAGGGGAATCGAAATCCGCAGCGATCCTTCAAGAGCGTCCCACGGACGGTAATTTCAGTTAAAAACTTATTCCTGAGTCCTTGATGAATAAATTTATTGAATGATCGGTGCCAATCCCCGACCCCGCTGAAGGGCATAGATAAATAGATCCGTTCAATAACTTCCGGGGGGTATGCCGTCGAAAAACGCGAGCGATCTGATGCGAGATGTAGAGAGGCTGAAGAGGGAGCTAGGGGCAGTGATCCTCGCGCATAATTATCAGAGCCCGGAGGTCCAAGATGTAGCTGATTTCGTCGGTGATAGCTTGGAGCTCTCACTGAGAGCTGCTGAATTGAAAGCTAAGCTCATAGTGTTCTGCGGTGTCGACTTCATGGCGGAGCAAGCAGCTATCATGAGTGAGAGCTCAGTCCTGCATCCAGATCCATTTGCTAAGTGCCCCATGGCCTCTATGATATCTGTCGATGATATCCTCAGAGCCCGTAGGGAGCATAAAGGAGCTCCTGTCGTGATCTACGTCAACAGTCCAGCTTCTGTTAAAGCTGAGGCGGATTACGTAGTAACTAGCGCGAACGCTTTAGATGTAGTTAAGGCTCTGAAGGAGGATACTGTCATCTTCGGCCCCGATAAGCACTTAGCTGATTATGTCGCTGAGAGGACGGGGAAGGAAGTCATACCCGTGCCCGAGCATGGTCACTGCCCGGTCCACGTCAAGTTCAATCCTACGACTATAAGGCTTCTTAAGTCAGTTTACAGAGGTTATGCTTTCTTAGCGCATCCTGAATGCCCTAGGGAAGTGAGGGAGTTAGCGGATTTCATCGGTAGCACTAGCCAGATATTGAGATATGTTAAGAACTCTCAGAATCGCGAGTTCATGATAGGCACTGAGATAGGAATAATTTACAGGATGCTCAAGGAGAGAGGGGGCGCTTCACTGATACCAGCTTCCACTGAAGCTATATGTGAGGACATGAAGAAGATAACATTAGAGAAAGTTCACGAGAGCCTGAAGTATAGAGTTTATAGAGTTGAAGTGGATAGAGAGGTAGCTGCGAAAGTGAGGAAGGCTCTCGAGAATACTTTCAAGCTGATGGGAGTTGAGGTACCTTGGTCGAGGAAATAGCGTTCAGGAAGTTCCTCAACTTCCTAGAAGAGGACATACCTTTCTGGGATACGACTACAGCTATTATACCGAGGGATACTGAGATTAGAGCTAAAGTGATCGTTAAGGAGGACTGTGTAGTAGCTTGCGTGGATGATATAGCTTCCTTCCTCAGGAAGCTCGGACTCCATGTCGAGCAATTAGCTAAGGATGGAGATTCAGTTGAGAGAGGCTCAACTCTGCTCGAGATCTCAGGTCCAGCTAGGGTCGTTCTGAGCGTAGAGAGGGTCATTCTGAATATACTCATGCACTGTAGCGGCGTAGCTACAGCTACTAGGAGGCTAATCGATTCAGTGAGGAATGTGAACAGTAGAGTGAGAGTAGCTGCAACTAGGAAGACGATGCCCGGCTTGAGGTACTTCGAGAAGAGAGCTGTAGCAGCTGGCGGTGGCGATACGCACAGGCTCTCCTTGAGCGATGCTGTCTTGATCAAGGACAACCACTTGAGGATCATAGGTAGCATCGGGAGGGCCGTGAGGCTAGCTAAGGAGAGAGCTAGTTTCGCGCACAAAGTCGAGGTAGAGGTCTCTAGTGTCGAGGGAGCTGTTGAAGCTGCTGAGAGCGGGGCCGATATCGTTATGTTGGACAACATGAGGCCTGAAGAAGTAGCTAGAGCTGTGGAGGAGCTCAGGAGAAGGGGGCTCAGGGATAGAGTCATAGTAGAGGTCTCCGGTGGCATAAACTACGAGAACGCCCTGGAGTACGCGAAACTAGGCGTAGATGTGATCAGTTGCAGTTTCATAACTATGTCCAGTAAGGCCGTGGATATGAGCTTAGAGGTCGTAGAGATCATCGATAGATGAGGTATCTCCGAATAATGCTGGCCTAAACTCACGGTCTTCGAGGTTTAGTGATGAGGTTGTATAGACCCCAGGCTATTAGGGACCCCTGATCGCTCTACATAAGGGCTGTTACTGCATGAGAACTACTCGAGATCTCGAAGCCAGATTGACCGATTCTATTCAACGGCCTCGAGACCCGTTGAGGGCCGCGTCTCAGGATAGCTCGAAGGTACTTCTTAGTCGGAAGTCTCCGGAAAGAGCGTCGTGATGAGGCCGAAGATGTCAATTAACTTTTATATTCGCGGAGCCCTCAGAGGGCTTATGAAAGGCATGCTCTACATCTTAGTTTCCTTCATCCCATGGATCCTCTACTGGATACTCTGCGGGATCGGGAGCCCTTTAGGGATCGTAATCCCTCTAGCGGTATCTTCCATCCTCTTGATACCTCAAGTAGTTAAGCGTAGCTTCAACATAATGGATGCAGTATCCTTCCTCTACTTCTTCATAGCGTCTCTCGCTACTTTCTCATTAGGCCTCAGGGTCTTCATAGATGAGAGCGGTTTCTTGGGTTACTTGACTCTCTTCCTAATGGCCGCGTTATCTATAGCGTTGAGGAGGCCTTACACATTGCAAGTCTCCATGAGGGATTACCCCGAGATCTACTGGAAGGATGAGTCCTTCATCATGATCAATAACATCATAACAGCTTCTTGGGCTGTTATCTTCGCGGTGAACGCTTTGATATTCTCATTCTTGAGCTTCCCCCTCACTTTGATACTCTCCAATGCCTTGATAGCTTTGGGCATATCCCTCTCTCTCGCTCTCCCCGTGAAACTGCCCGCTTGGAGAGCTACAGCTGAGTTCAAGAAGTACGATTGGAGAGTGAGAGATAGAGAGGGGGATTACGACGTCATTATAGTGGGCTCAGGTATAGGGGGCCTCACTTGCGGAGCTCTACTATCTAAGAGGGGCTACAGAGTACTGGTATTGGAGCAACACTATCAAGTGGGTGGTTACTGCTCTTCCTTCAAGAGGAGGGGCTTCACGTTCAATTCGGGAGTTGAGGACGTGAGCGGCTTATGGGAGAGAGGGCCTATAACATACCTACTCAAGGAATTGGGACTCAAAAGAGAGGACTTATTCGTGAGGAACTCTAGGATGTTCATATTCAGGGGGAAGACCATAAGGGCCGATAGCTTAGAGGAGTTCACTGCTGCGTTATCTGAGATGTTCCCCGATGAGAGAGCGAACATAGAGAGGTTCTTCGATGAAGCTGAGAGAGCTTATGAGGAATGCTACAAGGAAGCTGATGTATACGGAGTCCCCCTCCCAGCTGAGTTGATAGTGAAAGTCCTAGGGGAGAGGAAACTCCTTGATTACCCCAAGGAGCACCCTCACTTCTACGATTGGATGGGGAAGAGCTTCAAGGAGAAGTTAGATGAGTTCTTCAGGGATGAGGGGCTCAAAGAACTCTTATGTGCGTTAATAGGCTACGTGGGGACATCTCCAGATAGAGCTCCAGCTAGTAGCGCTCTCACAGCTTGCGTCTCCTATTACATTCACGGTGGCTTCTTCCCCAAGGGAGGGGCTGGCGCTTTCGCTGAGGCCCTAGCTAAATACATAAGGGAGCATGGGGGCGAGGTCTCGATCAACAGGAGAGTGGATAAGATAGTGGTGAGGGACGGTAGAGCTATCGGGGTTTTAGTAAGCGATAAGTTGATCAGAGCCCCCGTGATAGTCTCGAACGTGAACGCTAAGACCACTCTCTTAGAGTTAGTCGGGGAGGAGCACTTAGAGAGGGAGTTCGTCGACTACATAAAGGGGCTCAAGATGTCCCCATCTTGCTTCATGGTCTTCTTAGGCGTCGATATGGATCTATCTAACTACCCGACGTTGATAAAGGACTTAGATAAGGGCTTAGATATCGTGATAAACTCTAACGCTGATAGTAGCTTAGCTCCCCCTGGGAAGGCTAGCGTCACCATACTGGCTCCAGCTAACTACAGGGACTTCCCCGAGAGGGGGACTGATGATTACTTGAGGGTGAAGAAAGAGATAGCTAGAGCTCTGATAAGCCAAGTAGATGCTGTGATCCCTGGAATAAGCGATAGAATAGTAGTGCAAGATGAAGCGACGCCTAAGACATTCGAGAGGTACACTTCGATGCCAGAGGGCGCTATCTACGCTTTCGATCAATCCATAGGGGTGAGGAGGCCTTACTTCAAGACGCCGATAAAGGGCCTCTACTTAGTGGGGGCATCTACCTTCCCGGGAGGGGGAGTGGAAGCTGCAGTCATCTCCGGTGTGATATGCGCTAACGATATATGCGGCTGGCCGAAGTCACGAGCAGCTTGAAAGTTAAAACTTTATCACTGTCCTGAGCCCGCTATATCTCCCAGAGAGTATCTCCTCAACTAGCTTGGGTACCTGGGCGATATCAACTGCCCCGCTGATCGAGTCCCGAAAGTTCAATTCCTCTCTCCATCAGTTCGAGTAACTCCTTCAGATCTCCCCTAGTATGATCGATAGATGTGATAATCGCTCTCTCATTGAACAGTAAATCGGGTAGCGGTAAAGATAGGGAACTCTTTGTGAGCCCAACTAGAACAACCCTACCTCCTCTCTTCGTAATTTTAAGTGCCTGCATAATGGTATTTATGCTTCCTACGAACTCAAATGAGATATCTACGCCTCCCATCTCCTCTCTCACTACTCCGATAGGATCCGCCTCCAGTGGATTTATCACTAGATCCGCTCGATATTTTCTCGCTATTTCGAGTTTAGAAGACTTATATCTATCCCTACTATCTTGCTCGCTCCCATCGTCCTCGCTATTCGTACTGCATTGATCCCCACGCCTCCTATCGATCATAGCTAGGGACTCTCGATCCCAGCTATCCATGAGGGTAGCCATGTGTTAACGATCCCTGAGAGACTATTCCCCCACTGAGAGGAGATATCGGAGTTCGATTTTCCTATAAGCTCGAGTCACTCATAAAAGCATTTATTTAACTCTTTCCCTATCTATTGATGCGCGTCGGGAGGATAGGGCATATACACAAGAGAAGGAGGAGGATAGGGCATATACACAGGGGTGCTCGCCTTGGCCGTAAGGGTGAGACTGAGGATAAGAGCTAAGGATGGGAAGGAAGTCGGGACATCCGCTCTCGTGAACTCTGGCTTCTAGACGGAGAAGCCCCAACTCCTAATACCCATGAGGCTCGCTAGGGAGATGGGGTTGTGGCCTCCCCCTCCCGACTCTCGGATAGAGGTATTCGAGACCGCGGGAGGTCCCGTGCGGAATTACGTAATCAGGGATGCGTT
>CAZFIJ010000004.1:0-5541 GCA_964519515.1 uncultured Nitrososphaerota archaeon | reverse complement strand
GTCATCTAGGGAAAAGGGATTCGAGGATATAAAAACTTAGATACGATTGAGGCATCTGATGAAGGAGTTCGAGGTCTCAAATCGTGAGGCTAGAAGGATGCTGAGGATGCTGGAGATTAAGTCCTCGGAAACCACGATGCGGCCTATGAAGGTACTATATCCTGAAGCAGATATATCCTATCTTCACTTTTGATGCTGTGGAGGAAGTTCTCGAGGCAGAAGACAATATCATCTTAGAGCTGGATTGAAGGGAATAATTGGGATAGGATTCATGGGGATTGCGATTGGGTGAAGGGGAGGACCAGGGATCACCTGGAGGATCCCTACAAGCCGAAAGAATTCGAATCGAGAGCCCGGTTAATTTTGGAAAAGTTCATTAAGATACTGGGGAGTGAGGGGAAATTACCGTAATTGCATGATCGCCTTAAAAGCTAAAAACGGGAGATAGCTGCCTGCTCATGTCGGAGGCTTGTCCTCTTCATGCGTACCAAGAGGATCATGATGAAGGCCATCGCCACTACTGCGATGAGGAGCGGCCCTGTAAGATCGATTGAAGGTAGAGGGGGCTGAGACAGGGAAGATGAGGGGGATGAAGTTGGGGTTTGAGTAGTTGAGGAAGCTGAGAGATGTGTTTGGGTGATCGGGGAGGTAGCTTCTAATCCGATTACATTATTCTTATCAGCCCTCATTAAAATGATTTATATCAGGAAGAGCGGTAGGCTCAAGCACGTCACACCCCCATCGCACTTCCTGAACTCCGAAACATCCACTTCCACTATTCTATAGCCCTCCCTCCTCAGCTTCTCAGCTGTCCTTGGATATCCCTGGGGCATGAGTATCCTGTTCTCTCCGAGGTAGAGGACGTTCGCGGCATATGCTTCTTCTAGAGGCACGTTAATCTGCCTGAAGCCGCTGAAGTACTTTGAATCCACTAGCTCCGGCACGATCACGACCTTCCTATTTCCTACGTAGTTTACCGCAGAGAGGAGATGAAATACTTTCTCAGTGGGTACCGCTACAACTTCCTGCCCTAAGAAAGACCTGAGGGCCTCAACTCCCCCCTCATTCGTCCTGGTCGTGAGCCCAACGAAAGCTAAGCCAAGGTCCGTGATCATGATATCCCCTCCCTCCAGCGTTGCCGGTGCCTCCACATTGACAGCAGTGAAGCCGAGCTCCCCTAGGAACTCCCTGACGCTAGCTTCCTCACCCCTCCTGCTGGGCTCCCCGAACCTCGAGATTAGCGCTTTTCTGTTTGAAGCCCTAGCTAAAGCTGTGTCCTGTATGAAGACAGAGTCTGGAAATCCATCGAGGCTCGGCAGCTTCTTCACATCTATCCCCTCTTCCCGCAAAGCGCTAACGTAGTCTTCATGCTGCTTGAGGGCCAAGCTCAAGTCTACAGTACCCTTGAGCGGGTGGGTTGAGACGCACCTGGGGAACTCGCGTGAGGGAGGCCTCACCAGAGCTGCGTTGAAGAGCCCGCTTGAACTTCCATGACCCATGGGTATCATCATGGAGCGGTCACTGACAAATATATAGCCTCTATCGGTGGTGGAGGTATGAGCCTCTGAAGGAGGGGGGTTCAGATTTATGGAAATTCCTTTAGATCCGTTTGAGGTGCCTCTAAGAATCCTCAACGTGAAGAGATACCGACGCTTGATCACCTCTTCACGATATAAATTCTGAATACTTTCCCCTTCAGCATGTTAGCGAGTCTGCGAAGTGTTGGATGTGTGGCGAGAAAGAATATTGCCCCCCTTCGGCTACCAGGATTCCGTTGATACCTACTCGCCCTATTAAATCAACTTGAATTCGTTGGCATTACCCCTCGATTCCGCATTAAAATGGTGCCTCCCCCAAGTCATCGATTCAACGCGTAACACTTTTATGCTTTCATGGAAGTAGCTTCCTAGTCCTCAGGTACTCTTCTACGCTGATTGCCCTCACTCCAGCCTCTTTGGCCTTCTCCAGAAGTTCTTCATCCTCAGTAATGAATCGCATCTCTGGATTTCGCAATGTAGAGATATGATGCATCATAAAAAGTCAATCCCAGGTCAGCGACCAGCATCATGACGCCTCTTACATCTTCCTCCTTCCTCAATTTCTCGAGATCCATTAATCCAAGGACTTCTACCTCTCTTTTCTCGCTTCCTTTATTCAATTAACGGTCTCCTCCTCAGGGATTCTGGAGAGGAGCTCCCCAACCCTCTTTGCAGCCTCCTCAACCTCCTTCATCTTTCTCCTCCTCGAGAGCTCTTCTCAGGACATGACTTATGTTTATTCCATGCCTCTCGGCCTCCTCCTTGAGTTCCTTTGGAATTCTCACGGTTACTGTAACACTCATCATACAATGCTGGGAATGAGCATAATAAACCTATATCACCTATATCACCTGTAAATATTCCGCTCGAAATCGCGGGACGTTTTTCTGTAAGTCATCAGGACATTCTAAGAATCAGAACGTTGAAATAATAATGCCTGAAGATATATAGAGCTCTCAGTATCTATGAAAAAGTGAAAATTACTCCCCCGCAACCCCCTTTATCTTGTCAATTGCATCTTTCAGGCCCTTGACTCCTTCCATCAGTATAGCTACCCCGTTTTTCTTCTGAACCGTTAAACTTACTCAGTATTTTCCATCCTCATTCTCCTCTATATCACAGGATCCAACGTCCCTTCATATTCCAGCCCCAAGCCAGCTTCTCTCAATGCAAAATTCTCCATTTTCCCCTGTCAATATGGAGAAAGCTGAATGCCTTTCTATCTGTCCCCCTGATCTTGTCATCCCTCTTGGGGGATTAGAGTTGCTGAGCCATCGACTTCGATCCCTTTGAATGTTTCCAGATCCTTCCTCTAAGCAAGGAAAATCAGTGGACCGCTGCTGAAGCCCCCTGGTTGGGGAGGATGATGTGAGCGATGTAAATGCTCATGATGATATAATCAAGCTCGATTATCTGGAAGACCGCGAAAATGAGCTTGAGAATTTGTTGGAGGAGCTGGAAGCAGACTCACAGTTATACGAGAAACCATGAATAATTTCTTCTCATTCGGGAACACTACTGGGTAATCTTCCTGTCTCATGCCGTAGCTCGAGATGAAGTAGTCATATTCAACTGGAATCAGCTTTAATTTCAACAATTTCAGCTGATCAGCATCCTTCACTCTCATTTCCACCCTTATATCGTATATCTTATCGTTCACAGTTCTGATAGGCTCCCAGCTCAGGGATATCTCATTTTGAGATATGTTTGATGTCGATTGCTTTGACGCTCAGATTGTCTTAGTGCCCCAGGAATCCCATTACAATCAGTAATATCAGAGCAAAAGCAACTATCAAGACCGCTTTCTGGATTGCCCTCAAGGCGAACACCCTTTTACTCTGAGGATAAAATGAAAGGTTTTGTGAAGGTGCTCGTTTATAACCCCTAATAATGTGCTAGCGATGTTTATATAGCAGTATTACGTTGTATAACTAATGGTGAAACTGAGGCTCAAGGTCGGACCTAAGGGACAGATAGTTATACCTAAGATATTGCGTGAGAGGTATGGGATTAAGGAGAATGATTACGTTTTAGTCGAGGTTAAGGACGAAGAGCTTGTGATAACGAGAGCTCCGAGCATCGAAGAAACATTGGAGTGGATAAAGCTAAGAAGGAAAAGGTTGAAGGCGAGGCAAGCTAATCTAGGCGATCTTGCTGAAGTTGATCTGGAGGAGGAGTTCGATGAAGGTGTTTGTGGACGCTAGCCTCCTCATCTACTTAAATGTCCCGATGCCTGAGGATCAGGCACAGCTCATCGATTCCCTCTGGAGGGATCTTCTGAGCGAGCATGAAGTTTTCACAAACCTCCTTGTCCTAGATGAAGTTATTTACGTTTCTAAGAAGAAATACTATGTCGAACAGGAGGAGACACTGGACTTCATAGATCACATAGTACTACCACATGTTGAGCTCCTGTCAATAGGGGCTGAGCTATATCCATTCTTCAGGCTTTATATAACAGAATTCGGCCTTAAGCCATCAGATGCCCTGCATGCAGCTACCGTTAAGAGGTACAGATTAGATGCCATCGCAAGCGAGGACAGGGATTTCGACAAAGTTGGAATAAAGAGAGTGTGGCTCTGACCTCCTCCCCGCCATGAATGGCTAGGGTGCTAGTGCGGGGAGTTTTGGAGCTACATCCCCTCTTTTCGAGGGTTCAGCCCCGGCTGGGCCTCCAGCCCATTACCCCTATCCCGAATGGGACTCGGGGGTTATGAGTATGTAATTTAGCGAGGGGAGTTCATAGTATTCTCTATCCATACCGCCTTTAGAGGAGAGGCTCTCAGATATAATTCATTGAATTGCCAGAACTGAAATCTCTACTTGTTTATGGCAAAAAGAAGAACCCTCGATAAACTGAGAGAGATGTTAGATTACAAGGTATTTTTCAGGAGCAATCTCAACGAAGATCATTGTTCAAGCGATGAGGGATAATAATTGCTGCTCGGAGCCAACATTAAGCCACGATTTAGTATTACTACTGAAATTTTTCTGCGGAGCTATCGAGGCGGAACTGGAGTATGACGAGCAGACCTACAGGCCCCTCAATCAGATATTCAGCTAGGCAGCTCTCTCGATCAGCGATGTTCGCTGATGACCCCCTCGTCTTACCATTCGTAGAACAGGGGCTGCTAATCCTCATCGCTCTCATGATAGTTACTCTCATATTCTGGTATTTTAGGATCAGGGTCCTCAGATTCCGAGTGGCTGAATAAAAATTGTCCACAGCTCAATGTGCATGAGATGGAACGTATAGCGGATGTTAGCTATCTGACAACGGCTCCAAGTGAAGATGGAATTAGCTAAGCGGATTCCATCGGCTGAGTGGTGAAGTTATCGGAAGTCGGTAAAATTAAAAAAAGGAAAATCATCTAATAATTTCGAAGTCTATATTGTCCTCACTGGATGCGAAGCCCAGTGAATCCTAAAACCTTTTATGTTTAGTTATCATGATATATGGGTGCTATAATGTCGGATGAGCAGTTGGAAACCACGCTCAATAATCTCACAGTTCCCTTCTCGAAGTATCAGTCCGTCTGGCGCTCACTCGAGCTACGGAGTTTCAGCTCTCGGGGCTATGGCCCGACCCGATATTCCTTTCCCACTTAAGTCATGACAAAGTTTAAATCCCACTCTATGATTGGATGATATAGAAGTGGGAAAATGAGCATCGTGGAGTTGGACAGCAAGGGCAGGCTGACATTACCGAAGAGGATGAGGGAGTCATTAGGCATAGGGAGGAAGGTACTCATCATAAACGCTGGTGATCATCTCAAGGTGATCCCGCTCCCTTCAGATCCGTTCAAAGTGCTCGAGGGGACCCTCAGCCTGGAGAAGCCGTTCAAGGAGTTGAGAAAGCAAGCTGAGCTGATAGCTGAAGGAGAGGCTGGGGGAGAGGAGTTAAAATGCCTCCGATGGAAAACGACGTCATTTTCGCTTATCTCAATAAACGCGATCCCAATCACGTCACAGCCAAGAGAATATTCGGTAAGTTGAGAGATGG
>CAZFIJ010000003.1:0-3719 GCA_964519515.1 uncultured Nitrososphaerota archaeon | reverse complement strand
GATGGAGCTCGTTGAGAAGGGGAAGATACCTCAGGAGAAGCTGAGGGGCCTAAAGGCCTCTTGGGGTAACGGGGAAGCTTTAGTAGAGCTCACTTGGCGTACTGCTTACAGATCGGGGATAGGTGATGACACCGCGGAGGGAGCCTTGAGGCTCGCTCAGAAGTACGGGGCTCCTGAGCTCGCTATGGTAGTCAGGGGGCAGGAGCTACCTGCGTACGATCCTAGAGGAGTGCAAGGCCATGGTTTAGCTTACGCTACCTCTAACAGGGGAGGATGTCACTTGAGAGCTTACTTGATATCCGCTGAGGTCTTGGGGATACCCGAGCTATTGGATAGGTTCTCGACGGCTGGGAAGGGCAAGTGGGTCAAGAAGTTCCAGGACTCGTTCGCTACTATAGACAGCTTGATAGTGTGTAAGTTCGTGACGTTCGCTTATGGTAACGATATTCTAGCTTCACAACTCTCCGCAGTCACTGGATGGGATGTGAGCGTGGAGGAGTTCGAGAGGATAGGGGAGAGGATATATAACGCTGAGAGGGCCTTCAACGCGCTCTCCTTCGGGGACGGGGAGGAGTATGATACACTGCCTAAGAGGTTACTTGAGGAGCCGATGCCCGAAGGACCCTCTAAGGGGCATGTGGTGAGGCTGAATGAGATGCTTCCGGAGTACTACTCTGAGAGGGGATGGGTGAGGGGAAGGCCAACTAAAGCGAAGCTGAAGGAACTAGGGCTCGATTGGGTAGCTGAGATGCTGGAGAAGGAGAACCTCCTCTACGCATGATTCTCCCACCTAATTTTTTATTTTAGAGCTTGAGATCACTTGCTCATCATTATGACTCCGCTAGGGCACATAGCTATGCATGCAGGCTCTAGCCCCTCAGATCTCAATTTTTCACATAGATCGCACTTCCCAGGAGCACCTCCAGGTCCTCCAAGCCTGATAGCCTTGAATGGGCAGGCATTTATGCAATCTAGGCATTTATTACATTTCGATGGGATTATGTAGAGG
Organism: uncultured Nitrososphaerota archaeon; assembly: GCA_964519515.1. Lineage (GTDB taxonomy): Archaea > Korarchaeota > Korarchaeia > Korarchaeales > Korarchaeaceae > Korarchaeum. The sequence continues at coordinate 2,710 of CAZFIJ010000003.1, read as the reverse complement.
CCGCCATCCTCCTTCCTTATTATCGCATCTCTCTTGCACACCTTGACGCAAGGGGCGTTCTCGCAGTGGAAGCAAGAGAAGGGTTTCTCCACCCCCGATCTCGTCTTCAAGAGCCTGACGTAGGACTTGCCAGAGTGAGTGAACTCGCATACGACTACGCATGTCTCACAATCTATGCACCTCATATAATCGACTAATTTGAGCAACTTTCCAAGATCGCATCTCTCAACCTCTATCCCAAGGAGATCGCACACCTCAGCAGCTTCCATACTATCACCTCCCTATTCTCCCTTTGGATATGAGCTCATCGATCTTACTAGCTGCTTGGAGTCCCTGCTTTACTGCTCTGCCTATCTTAGATGGCCCAGTCACTACATCGCCAGCTGCGAATATATTGCCGCTCAAGTTGAAGTTCTGATCTACCTTCAGTCCCCCCGAGGGCTCCGATAACTCGCATCCACTGTATATAGGGGGCGTCGGTATCTCCCCTATCGCTTTCACTACCGTATCCGCTTCCAAGAGGAATTCGCTACCCTCTATCGGGACTGGTCTCGGCCTTCCAGTCTCATCAGGTTCTGAGAGCTTCATTCTCTGGAGTTCAACAGCTCTAACGATCCCATTCTCGACAACAAACCTCTTAGGAGAGGCTAACTCAACTATCTTAACTCCCCTCTCCTCCAATCTCCTCATCTCCCACTCTCCTGCTGGCGCTTCCTTCCTAGTCCTCCTGTAGACTAGGAAGACTTCGTCAGCGCCGTAATTGATGCTCTCATCAGCAGCATCGATAGCGCTGAGCCCCCCTCCTATCACCAAGACCCTCCCTAATTCTATTTCCTCCCCTCCCAGCCCTAAGATAGGGAGGTGAAGCTTCCTAAGGTAATCTATAGCTGTGTAAACGTTACCAGCATCTTCTCCATCCAGACCTAGTTTCCTAGACTTCCAAGTGCCCGTAGCTATCAGTAAAGCCCTATAATCCCTAGATAGCTCTATGAGATCTACCTTCTCTTTCACTAAATCATCGCACTCATCGATACCATCTCCACAGCTCACTTTGACAGAGAGGTTGAAGTTGACCCCGAAGTTCCTCCTCAGATCCTCGACTCCTTCCATGACTTCCTCTAGAGGTATCCTGTGCTTCGGTATGGCGAAAGTCATGAGGCCTCCCGGTAGGGGGAGCTTATCGTACACATCCACTTCATAACCCCTGCAGACTAAGTAACCAGTCGCTGAAAGGCCAGTCGCTCCAGCTCCTACGATAGCTATCCTGATCCCATTAGAGCTCTTCCTCTCCTTACAGAGGAAGGCGAACTTCAAGGCTATCAGCCTCGAGATAGATCTGTAGAAGAATAAAACGTTATTTCCCCTCTATGAGGAGGTCCCCGTAGTACTCCATCACCAACTTCCTCATCGCCCTCCTTAGGACCTCAGTGAGGCTAGCTTCACTCATCCCTAGCATCTCAGCTAGCTCTCTCGTCCTTATCCTCCTGGGGAAGTCGAAGTATCCCATCCTCACAGCAGTTAGAAGGACCTCTTCTTGTCTCCTCGTGAGCATTCGATCTCTCTTAACTATCGAGATTATCTTGAACCCTTTGTATGTCTTCAAAGCTGATGAGAGCTTCCTGAGGGCCTGCCTATTCGGTAAGATGACCTCGCATCTCATATCATCGTTCCTCATAGTAGCTGAGATCAGTAAGGCTTTAGTCGATGAGAGGAGCTCGCATAACTCACATCCCTCCGATTCGAGCATCCTAACCTTATTTATCCCCTCCCGGATCTCAACAGCATGTATCATCTTATCTCCATATGGTCTGATCCCTATTACCTTGAATTCCGTTATCCCATTCTCCCTAAGCGACTTTGAGACTCTACATTTCTCATTTTTGATTCTGAATATTATTCCGAGGGGTTCTCCGCTCCTCATATACCTAATATGTTAGGGTACTTAATTATCTTTCCCATCTCCCTTGAAAACTTGGGATACTTATGTTCCCGGGAGAGGAACTCTTAACGCTCCTTTCTTCCCTCCTGCTGCTCTCAGTTTCCCTGTACAAATACCTCAAGAGTAAAGAGATTTCGTATGCGATGTGGTCGATAGCTGCTCTCTCTTTCCTCATAATAGCCGCTGCCTTAACTCTCTTAAAGCTAGAGGCTCTCTCACTACCGATAACCCCGTATGTTGGAGCCCTTTATCCAGCTTTCATGGCAGCTGGAGTCGTTGGAGAGGACTATTGGAGGAAGTATGTGGCCTTCATAGCGCTTATGCTATTACTCATGGTGATAGGCCAGCTCTCATATAAGTTGATATTCACAGGAGCTGAGGTAATCCTGCACTCCATTTCTGGTCTGATAATACCCTCCCTGCCATTCGTGATGGTCGCTAGGAAGAGAGCCCCTCCGACCGCGAGCTTAATAGGGCTGGGTGGTTTGCTCATATCGATAGGAGGCCTATCACTCGCAACTCTATTAGTTCAGAGGCCTCTTCTTCCTATAGAGACTGTCCTATTCTTATTGCACCCCTTACTATTCCTCTCAGCATTCTTAATGGCTGCAGGCATATACTCATGCAGGAGGGGTTGATTTGGATTCAGTAAGGGCCCATATGATCATCGCTCTCACTCTAGCTGTGCTCTTAGTTGGCTGGGGGGTCCTGCTATCCCCTCCCTTCAGGGAACTGAGGGCCTCGATAGGCCTACCGACGGAGCTCCCAGGG
>CAZFIJ010000002.1:0-6807 GCA_964519515.1 uncultured Nitrososphaerota archaeon | reverse complement strand
ACAGCCTCAAGAATACCATTCTGTAATATACTTCTCTATGGTGAAAATGCTTTATCGATTAACTTCCTCTCATAACCTCTATCCAATAGGGAGTGAGATCCCCTAACTCGACAGATAGATCTAAGCTCTTCGGATACCAAGCATCGGAGAAACTCGAAGCATCTATCGTGACCACTACCTCCCCTCTCCTAGACCCCTTCATCCTGAGCTGACGAAAATCTGTCGCAACTTCCGGTATTCTCACTTCCCTTAGGCCGGAGAGAGGTTCAAAAGGCACCGCTTTTATCTCAGAAATTGTGCCCTTTTTCTTAGCTGTATGGATGAGCTTTGGGAGTATCATGAGGGATGCGTGGCATCTTCGTCCGCTCTATGGGGTATGTAATCCACTTTGAATAGGGAGGAGAGGCTTCAAGCGAGTGACTGAGGGCCTCAGTACTGAGATCAATGCCAATGCATAAATATCTATGAGCTTCACATCCCTGAAGTGGACTCCCCAGGATCTCAGACATCGATATCGAAGGGATAGATATTATAACCTACTAAAATCCTGAACCTCTTGATCAATTTCGAGAGGAAAGCCTGCGGGATGGAACCGTAAGCCTCAGAAATTTCCTCGGGTTTTATGTTGAGTCTAGCTAGTTCCCTCCAATCGCTGCTCCTCAATGCTATTAGACCTATTTCCCTCGGCTTCTTATCGTACTCTATCTCGGTCTCTATATCCAGTCCCAAGATATCGCTCTCACGTAGGAAGTATATCCTGTTGTCAGCGATCCTCAAACGCTTGATGATAGCGAGGAATTTATTTAACTCTCCCCTGAAGAATAGTGAATCTATACCTGCCGATATTAATCCCTTATCCATGAGTAGAATACTCAGTCTTGAGCAGGATAGCAGCTTGAAGACTCTACCTACGTCCTTATGCTCAATCGCATCCTCCAGCTCGTCATTGATCCTCTTCCTGTAGTAGAGGATCAATAATAGGATGAGCAGAGCGACTATGCCTACTATGTCCAGTATTGAAGGGCCGAGGAGGATGCCATTTTCAATAATAGCACCCTTCAGGAGCCCTATCTTTTCCACGTATTGACACCGCACTAAATTACGTAAGAAAAATAAAAGATTGATTGTGTGAAGCTGCGATGGAGAAGCTCACACTAATAACTGCGAGTATGAAGTTCTAATGGGGGAATTTTCTGAAATCCTTCACTATCCGACTTTCCTCGCGAAGTGAAATATGAGAATTTATATTTCAAAATTCAATGCTACTTTTTGATGAAATTGAAAAGTAGCTTTTTTTAAGGATAGCTGAAAAACTGTTGAAATTGGGTTCTTTGAAGGGACTGCATATCACTCCCATCAAGCCGGGGAGAAAGCTTTTGAAGCATTAGCAATAAAGAGGGGAGGCTACCACCTGATTCATTCAGCAAGTTCCTCCTCGACAAGCTCAAAGCCCAGAAAATGAATGCTGATGAGTATCCAGCGATCGGGAAGATTATGCGCTTGGATGGGGGCCCGCTATGAACGATATGCCCCCGGAGACGCTCCGCTCTCAATTGAGCATTCATCAGATCTCAGCCTCAAGAAGTTGAGGAGTGTAAAATGAGAGCTCAGCAGCTCCTCTCTAAGAGATCACGTGATCAGACCTCACTATCTAAGGTTTTTAAGTTAGATTGAGGATCCTCTCCCGTGATAAGTGAGGAGATCATTAGGGGATGGGAGGAAGAGGATGAGGAGGCTAGGGAGATAAGGAGGAAGAATGCTGATTGGAAGTTCATAGAGGAGCAACCTGAGCCCTTGAGATCAGCTCTGAAGTGCTTCGTCGAACTAGGAGATCTATATGTGGCATCTCGAATAGCTGGACTGAAGATAGATGAGTTCAATCAGTTGAGGATAAAGGCGAGGATACCGATGGTGATCTAATGACTTCAGCTGTTGTCGATGCTTGCTTGATCATAAACTGGTCGCTCTTCTCGGAACCCGATAGGATTAAGAGGGCCTTCAATAGGTTGTTGATGCCAGAAGTAACTTTTGAGGAGATTAAGAGTGAGAGAGCTAAAGCTCTATCCGCGAAGTGGCTTTCTGAGAGATATCTGGTCCTAACACCAGTGATAGATGAGGGGGAGGTCAGCAAGATACTCTCATTGATCGCAATATATCCCCAAGTCCCCATTATAGATCCGCCCGAGCTTTACGCATTCGTCCTAGCTAAGAGGCTGAGAATACCCCTGTTAACTGATAACAAAGCACCCAAGAGACTTACTGAAGTCGTCCCGGAGTATAAGGAAGTTGCCGTCTACGATTCACTAGATATCTTGATCATGACTTCCCCGAGGGAGGAGTTGAATGATGTTATAGAAAGATTTATGAACGAGACCTCCTTCAGATTCTCGAGGAGGAGGCTGAAGTCTCTTGGCTACACTAGATGAGATATTTAAGAGATGGGAGGAAGAGGATGAGGAGGCTAGGGAGATAAGGAGGAAGAATGCTGATTGGAAGTTCATAGAGGAGCAACCTGAGCCCTTGAGATCAGCTCTGAAGTGCTTCGTTGAGCTTGGGGATCTGTATCTAGCTGCTAGGATAGCTGGACTGAAGATAGATGAGTTCAATCAGTTGAGGATAAAGGCCAAGATACCCATCGTAATTTAAGATCAAAGAGATAGAGGAGAGAGTGAACATAAGAGAGGATGGGGAAGCCGATCTCAGTTGAGGGGAGCATAGTGATAAGAAAAGCAGAAGGCCCATTTAAGCTGTTGGAAAATTCTTGTGACCTTCCCCTCGACAGAAGCTTAAGAAAAGTGACAGAGAGGCAAGCCATGAAGGAGGTCTCTCAATGATAGACGTCCTGCTTGAGATCGGATCCCTCATCTCCCTCAATAATGAGCAACTTGGTTTAAGAAACGCGAAAAGTCAGAGAATAGGAATTCATATCCCCCGTTCTCCTACAGAGTTCTCTAATACTTAAGTCGAGAGAGGTCTTTTTATGAAGGGTCTACTGAAGAGAACGCATGGTGTTAAAAATGGAGCTAGCGAGAGTAGAAGAGGAACTGAGATTAGTTTACAGTAAAGCGAGAGAAACATCCTAAAGCTGTAAATTACTCACAACACAGGCAAAGCCCAGAAATCTGCACAGTATCTTTATATCTAGAAGAAATCCAAAGAAATTCTGAGCTAGAAAAGTAAATTGAGTGCCAAAAAAGATTTCTCTATTCAAAAGCTTCCGTAGCGAAGGGCGTGTTTTTATGTGTTCAATATGGGAATGCATGGTGATGACACTTGGAGGAGCTCCTCAAAAGAATAGTCGTTGATCCACAGGTCAAGGCAGGTAAGCCAGTGATACGCGGCACTAGGATAGCAGTTGATCTTGTGCTGAAGCTATTGGCTGCTGGAATGAGTCCAGAGGAGATTTCTAAGGATTACAGAATTAGCATTGAGGATATACGCACTGCACTGTTATATGCTGCAAGAGTGCTTGGAAGAGAGGAGATTCTTGTTGCCGGAAGATCTTAAGCTCCTCTTGGATGAGAGCTTGAGGATTAAGGTTTATGAAAAGCTGAAAAGCATGAACTTCAATGTGTAAAGCGTTATCGCAGAGAGAAGAGGGATAAAGGATATAGAAGTTGTCAACATGGCTAAGCTTCACAACAAAGTGATAGCCACGATGGACAAGGATTTCGGCTACTTAGCACTATCTTATAGTCCACCTGGAGCAGTCCTCCTAAGGCTTAAGGATCCGAGTGCCGAATAGAATTAGGGTCCTTCTGAAGGTAATGGAGCTGAGAGAGAAACTTTACGGATTCTTAACGATTGCAACAGATACTGAGATCAGGAGAAGACCTCTAGAATTTCATTTAAAAGAATGAGGAGAGTTCCGCTTACTTTTGAGAAAGCTATATCCATGAATAGCGGAAAGACATGTAGGGATATCAGATCTTGCTGGTAAGAAAATTAGTGAGTAATTTCTCAATTCATAAAAATAATGGTTAGATTATCCTATTTTCACTAGCTCGATCACAACGCTGCTGTCGGGCTCCTCATACTCCATAACAACTAAACCAGTTAAAGGCACTTGAGGAGAGCTCCATATCCTAGAGATACCTCCTTCATTGTCATGTAGCTCATATTTAAGGCATAGGAATGTTCCAGCAGGGACTGTCTTTGTCTCCACGCTTACTCTCTGCTCCAGTATCTCTGAGAGGTCCCCACCACCAGCTGGGGCGCTCATCTGAGATTCCTGAATGCAATTCCATGGGGAGACAACGAAGCTAATGCCGGAGGAAGTCACTCTCGTCATCGTACAGGACCTTCCATCTGGAGTGTAACCTGATATCATCTCTGCCTGAGCATCTTGCTCTTGGTACATGTAAGTCCACTTCATCCCATTTACTGCAGTTCCATCCACAGTTCCGGAGAATCTCTCGACAGTGACCATCGTCGTTTGAGTCTCCCCTTCCTTCTTATCGGTGAGGACCATTCTATACGTGAGCTTATCACCCGTGCGAGCGACTATTTTAACTGATGAGGCAGCTAAACTCGATCCAGGAAATCCGGCTTGAGAATACACTTCAGAGGATAGCTTCGTCTCACTTCTAGTGTTTCCAGCTATTATAATTATCTCCTTCCCTGAATCAGAGAACTTCCTCACGACAGAGGATCCTCTCGTCGATCTGAGGTATTGCTGATCATCGCTGCTCAGATATTTCCCGCTTATCTGACCGATCCCTTCGTATGCATCCGGACCTCCTAGGACTATTATCACATCAGCCGTGCCCTTAGCAGCTTCAAAATCGCTAGCATGCAGTATAGTTGCGCTAACTCCCGCTGAGGATAACAGCTGCTTTATGTAATTGGCTGCTGGAAGGTCAGCTCCGTTGGATATTATCGCGACTTTCTGTTCAGCAGCTGAGGACGCGTATATCGGTCCCAATAATATGGTAAGGAGCAAAAAGAGGTAGATATATCTCATCAAGTTCTCATCTCTCAGTAACAATAAGGTGAAAGTATAAAAACTAATCGTAGCATTTGACGAAAGGCTTTGTAAGTGCTCCTAATCGAGAGGAGATCCTGAGAGGCTCCTTCGATCGACTTGCTGGAAAGACTTATATTGGTAGTACTTCTAGTACTACTTATGCCATGGGAGATCTTGAAAGTGACCAGGAAGGGCCAATTAACAATTCCCAAAAGATATAGAGATGCTTTGAACATAAAAGAGGGAGATTTTATGTGTGCTTCTTTAGAAGGAGACAAGATAGTGCTCATGAAACCGGGGATCCCAGAGCCAGGGAGTCCAGTCGGTGAGGAAGAGTATAAGAAGCTTATCAAACTCTTAGAGGAGGAAAGGGGAGCATGGCGTTGATATTGGACACGAGATTCCTGATAACACATTCTTTTCCTCCTTCTGAGGAGGAAAGGAGGAACATAGCTATTTTCCTTTCGAAGGTATCGAAGGAGAAGTTGATGATCCCCTCTATAGTCATTACGGAGTTCATGAGAGTAGCTGGAACGAAGTTGGGAGCGGAGCAAGCTGAGATGAAGCTCAAGCTATGGACGGCTAGAGGAGCTGGAGTGCTTCCATTCGATGAGGAGACCGCTTTCCTCGCTGGGGAATTGGCGCTCAAGTATAAGGACATCCCTATAGCAGATTTGATAATAGGGGCAGCTGCTAAGCGACATAAAGCCGCGATAATAACGGACGATCATCACTTCAAGGTCCTCAATATCAAGACCGTTTGGTATAAGTGACGATTCAATTTAGGACACATGATGTATAAATTCTTTCGATACAACTTCTTAGCACTACGGTTTTTCAATAATCCCACACTTAAAAACCCGTTCTGATACCAATGGGCACATATTTGGAGATATTATTGACATATAGGAAGGGGGTGTAGCTAGAGTCCTGCCGAGCTCTCTCCCGGACCCCTGCATTCAGAATATCCGAGAGCTGTAGCTGAAGATCATAGCCATTTATCGGAGTTGTGCCTATTCTTAGTCCAGCTGAGATCAATCGAGCCACGTGACTGCTACCCGAATCCCCCATCCTCCTCATTATGTGCGGCAAGGAAGCAGGATGGACAGGGCGAAACTAGAAGGGATATTTCATTAGAGAAGAGGCGGAGAAGGATTGAAGATCAGATCAATCATCTTGTTTGGACACTCATAAAGGGCAGATGTTTCTTTCCTTGTGCGAGCGATGTGATCCTAGTGATAGCGGACGGTCGTCGAGGGGCTTCAAGTCCCATAAGATAAAGTTGATATCACCGTTCTCGATTCTGATAGCTTAAAAGCTGCCTTAGAGAGGGAAATCCTCTCAGCTTCATGTTGAGGAGAGGAACGATTTACGATGGCGACGAGCCTATCCATGAGGTCAGGGGTGACGATATCACGAGGGAGGTCCCGAAGGGATTTCTATTGCCACACTAATTAGATAGAGGCTTACCACGGGTCACTCAGATCTATCTCGCACTTCTATCACTCAGTGAAGCGTCTGATGAGGTATGATAGAGAGGTATCTGAGGGAGCTGAAAACTTAAAAGAGACCTTTTTAAAGCTAAAGATGGAGAGAGTTCTCAAATGATTGAAATCGGAGGAGCTGCAAACGAAGTTATGGATGCACTATCAGGCGAATTTAAGTTAAGATCAGTGAAGCTGGATGAAATAGAGGTTTGGGGTGTCATCGAGCTTAAGGCTCGCGAGGATGCGGCCGTCCCGTCTTCAGGAGATCTGAGGGAATCTTGAGCTGAGGGGTCAGGAGTGTTAAGAGTTCCCTCTGTCGAGACCTCGAAGCACCCCTCCGAAGTACAGGATCCT
>CAZFIJ010000001.1:0-3543 GCA_964519515.1 uncultured Nitrososphaerota archaeon | reverse complement strand
ATTCCTGCTGAACCGCTCTTCCGATCTGTCTTCTTCATGACGAAGAACTTGACATCAGGGGAGAGCTCTTTCCTCACTTTCTCGAAGTGGTTCGCTGGTATCCTCGAGAAGTCCCCGACCATTACAGTCGGGTATTCCTTGAGGAGCTTCAGGAACTTATTTATAGCCTCCTCCTTCCTTATCCTAGCGTTACTCTTCCTCCTCACTGTCTCCAGGGCCATACTCACCTCCTCCCAACGGCTATCGGGAGCTCTTCAGCTGGTCCCATCGTCGTCTTCACGTAGACCCTCGAGATCTTAGATGGATCTTCGTACTTCCTCTCTATAGTGGAGAGCACGGCCCTTATGTTCTCAACTATCTCCTCAGGTCTCATATCTCTAGAGCCTACTTTCGTATGTATTATAGGCTGATCTTTCGTCCTTATCCTCACGGATCTCCTGAGCTTCTCTATGAGATCTGGGAGTTGAGATACAGCCATCGCAGGCAGATTTATGGGCATCTTGTTCCTAGGGCCTAGCACAGGGCCTATATACTTAACTATCTTGGGCAGGACATCTGCTTGAGCTATGAAGAAATCGTACTCATTAGCTAATTTCTTCAGGGCCCTCTTATTAGTAGCTATAGCCTCTATCTCCTCTGGCTCTAGCACTCTATCGGCACCAGCTTCTCTAGCTTTAGAGAGGAACTCCCCCTTCCCTATGACAGCTATCTTCGTCTTCCTATTCTTAGGTGAGTGGGGAAGCTCCACTACTTCATTTATCTTAGCGCTAGGATCCCTCTTCAGATCTATTCCCCTTAAAACGACTATCAAATCTACTGCTTCATTGAACCTCCTCTTGGGGCTTCCCTCCAGGATCTTCTCAATTGCTTTTATCGAATCACCCTCAATTAGTAGCTTGGACATATCAACCACCCAACAACTTATCCCAAACTCCCGAATCCACTTCCCTCTGGACTTCCCTCGGGTCCTTACCCTCTACAGTGACTCCCATTGAGAGAGCAGTCCCGAGGACCTGCTTCACTACTTGCTTGAGCTCGGGAGTATTCGAGTTAGCTAACTTCATCTTAGCTATATTGACGATAGTCTCCATCTTCAAATTCCCTATCCTCCTCGATCCAGCATCTGAGGAACCTTTCTCAGCTTTGAGCTCCCTCAGTATGAGCATAGACGTCGGAGGAGTACCCACTCTCACCTCGAATTTCTTAGTCTCCGTATCGACTTCTATCTCCACGGGTACTTTCATCCCTGAGTAACTGCTCGTCTTCTCATTTATCTCCTTCACGACCTGCCCCATGTTCAAACCGAGCCCTCCTAGAGCTGGTCCGAGGGGAGGACCCGGTGTGGCTTTCCCTCCCTCTATGAGGACCCTCACTATTTTCTTAGGCAACTTCTCCACCTCCCTTACCTCTCTCCAGTAGCTTGACGTTGATCACGGGCATCTTCACCTCCCAATCCCTATCTATATCTAGGAGTTTCAGCGTCAGCATCTTACTCTTGCCCTCTGGTGTGGCTATTACCACAGCTCTATAGCCCTTGAAATTCCCCTTAATAATCTTCACTATATCGCCGGGCTCTATCTCTATACCAGCTGTCTCAGAGGATAAGATGTCCTCTATCTCCTGAGGGGGCACGGGGCTAGATGAAGCCAACCTGAGCTTGCTGAGACCGGCTATGAGCTTCCTAACTTCATACTCCCTCTCAGCTTCAATGAAGAGGTAGTTCTTGAACTTAGGGACGAATATTATCGATCTGACTTTAGCGCCTGTCGATGAGACTCTGCTCATGAGGAGCCTCACTATGTTTATCTCCTTCCCCGAGGTCACCCTCACGGGGAAGAAGAGAGAGGACCTCTGTTCCATCTCATCCACCCGCTATGTAAAGCGCTATTAATTGGATCAGGAATCCAATTAGCCCTATTAGGAAGAATCCAGTTATTGTGACCTTGAAAGTAGCCCAGATCTCATCCCATCCGGGTTTCTCAGCTACTTTCAATGTCTGGACTATGTAATCGAGCAGACCCTCCTTCCTCTCCTTCTCCGGCATCCTCTCCCCTCATAACTCATCTATACCGAAGTCGCTCCTCTCCCTGACTTCCCTAGCTATGGGGATTGTCTTCCTCTCCGTCACTTGGGGGAGGGCTCTGGCGAATTTCTCAGCTTTGGGCTTAGTCACTCTCTCCACATAAGGCTCCCTCAACTCCCCTTGGAGCGCAGCTTCTACAGTAGGCGAGACGACTCCAGTCACCACTAGAAGCACTTGGACAGAGCCCTTCAGGGATTCATCTATCCTAGCTCCCCATATGACGTTTGCGCTGGGATCTAGTGAACTCACTATAGTCTCTACTATTTGTTGCATCTCCTCGAGGGAGAAATCGGGGCCTGAGGTTATGTTGACTATAGCTGCCTTCCCTCCCGATATATCGGCATCTAGCAGGGGATTGCCTAATGCGTCATCTACAGCCTCCATAGCTCTGTTCTCACCATCGCTCTCCCCGAATGTTAGGACAGCAGGCCCTCCGCTCTCTATGACGTTCCTCAGATCAGCTAGATCGACGTTCACGAGACCCGGCTTCACTACGAGCTCGACTACCCCTTTTACTGCTCTAGCTACTATCTCATCAGATATGAAGAATGCTTGGTAGAGAGGCAGCTCCTTAGCTATCTCCAAGATCCTATCGTTATTCACGACTACTATAGTATCTGAGACAGAAGCTAGTTTCGCTAACCCTTTCATAGCGATTTCCCTCTTCTTTATCCCTTCAGCAGTGAATGGGAGCGTCACTACAGACACTACAGCAGCTCCCACTCTCTTACCTATCTCAGCGATGACAGGAGAAGCTCCAGTCCCGGTACCGCCTCCTAAGCCTGCCATTATGAATAAGAGGTCGCTACCACTCAGGAAATCCTCTAGCTCATCAGCACTCTCCCTAGCGGCTTCCTCACCTATGTGGGGGTCCCCTCCCGATCCATTGCCACCGCATAGTTCCTTACCTATCAACAGCTTCCTATCAGCAGTTGTTATGAGTAAGTGTTGCGCATCAGTATTCACAGCGACTGTCTCAACTGAATCTATGCCTATAGCGTTCAACCTAGTTATAGTATTGCTTCCTCCTCCTCCTACTCCCATTATCACGATCCTAGCTTTCACTCTCTCTAGGAATTCCTTCAGGGTCGAGTCCTCCGGTGATACCTTCTGGGGGATCTCCCTAACTCCCTCATCAACTCTCCTAGTAGCGGTCCTTATCATCGACTTCAAACCTCATCCCCTACCTCAAGCTTCCTCTCTAGAGAGTGGTCTCAGATCTATATTTAAACTAAGGTCCGAGTACGACGAAAGTGTCACTCGCGATCGTCATAGAGACGCTCCTTCCATCAAGTGATATAAATCAACTCACTCAAAAACTTTAAAATTTAAATTTTAAGTGAATTTATTAGAAATGTATTTAGTGAATGTCCCTCGGGATAGCTGCGAAGGTTTTTTAATGTGGAATTCTAATGAGTGAGGGCCCGTAGCTCAGGCGGTAGAGCGCCGGCTTTGCAAGC